>NZ_CAKVZL010000004.1:0-57631 GCF_934835595.1 Eubacterium sp. AF15-50 | reverse complement strand
CTATATCCTTTTTTCTCATATAACACCTCGCTTTCTTTTAATATTTCGAGGTGTATACTATTAGTTTTTCTTAATCTTTTCATAGTATACACCGGATATAAAAAAAATACAATAGTGAGCATTAGAATCCACTTGCAATCCTCACATCGCAGTATCTTTATTACATCTTACATTTATTATATTACATATATTCTGTTGTGTTGTCAAGTTGTTTTTGTTGTTTTACATATTTTTTGTGTTTTATCGTGTAATCAGCATAAAACATAAATTGCATATTCATTGTCAAGTACCCCACAAAAAATGGAGACATCCTGCGACATCTCCACTTTCACTTAATCTCTATTATTTATCCACATTAATCTCTTTCAAAGATATCTCTTGTGTATACCTTGTCTCTTACATCATCTAAGCATGAATCATATCTGTTGGCAATAATTGCCTGGCTTAATTCTTTAAACTTAGCCAAATCATTTACAACCCTGCTTCCAAAGAATGTTGAACCATCCTCTAATGTTGGCTCGTAAATAATAACTGTGGCACCTTTAGCCTTGATACGCTTCATAACACCCTGGATTGATGACTGACGGAAATTGTCTGAATTAGACTTCATTGTAAGTCTGAATACACCAACAACAACTTCCTTTTCCTTTGATGCATCATAAGCATCACTACCGGTATATGCGCCTGTCAGTTCAAGAACTCTATCTGCTATATAATCCTTACGTGTTCTGTTAGACTCAACTATGGCAGTCATCATGTTCTGTGGAATGTCAGCATAGTTGGCAAGCAACTGCTTTGTATCCTTTGGAAGGCAATATCCACCGTAACCAAATGAAGGATTATTATAATGAGTTCCAATACGAGGATCTAAGCAGACGCCGTTAATAATCTGCTGGGTATTAAGTCCCTTAGACTCTGCATAAGTATCAAGTTCGTTAAAGTATGATACACGAAGTGCAAGATATGTGTTAGCGAAAAGCTTTACAGCCTCTGCCTCTGTAAATCCAATAATTAATGTATCAATATTTTCCTTAATGGCACCTTCCTGTAAAAGACCTGCAAATGTATGTGCAGCCTCTACTAAACGAGGATCGTCTAAATCAGTTCCCACAATAATTCTTGAAGGATAAAGATTGTCGTAAAGAGCCTTAGACTCACGAAGAAATTCAGGGCTGAATATAATATTCTTTGTGTTGTATTTTTCACGTACTGACTCAGTGTATCCTACCGGAATAGTTGACTTAATAACAATAATTGCCTCCGGATTATACTTAAGAACCAATTCAATAACAGCTTCAACTGCTGATGTATCAAAGAAGTTCTTCTTGCTGTCATAATTAGTAGGTGCAGCTACAACTACAAAATCTGCATCCTTATAAGCTGCTTCGGCATCAAGAGTTGCTGTAAGATTCAAATCCTTCTCTGCCAAATATTTTTCAATGTAATCATCCTGTATTGGTGATTTCTTATTATTAATTAACTCTACCTTCTCCGGGATAATGTCAACAGCCATAACCTCATGATGCTGTGACAAAAGTGTTGCTATAGACAAGCCAACATAACCTGTTCCTGCTACTGCAATTTTCATAAAGTAACCTCACTTTCATTTATGTTTATAAAATAGTATTTTCTGTTTAATCAAAATGCTTTCTATATTATAAAGCATTTTGTTAAAGTGTGCAAATTATTTAAAGATTTTATTATTAATATTTCAAACTTTTCAAAGAAAAAGCGGAAACACCTCTACGATGCCTCCGCTTTTTCACTATATTTGCTTCACTAATGTAAAGCCATTATTTTTATCCTAATTTTTTCCTACAAATTCGTATATCCCATCAGTGACTCATCTACTTCCTTTGCGCAGTCTCTTCCCTCACGGATAGCCCACACAACTAATGACTGGCCTCTATGAACATCTCCTGCCGTGAATACGTTTTCTACACTTGTTGCATATTTTCCGGGCATTGTGGCAATGTTGGTTCTAGGAGTTGTATCCACCTTAAATGCCTTTGTCACATAATCTTCACTACCTAAAAATCCTGCTGCAATAAGTACTAACTGACAATCAACTTCGTATTCACTGCCCGGTATTTCTACCATGTTCATACGACCTGTTTTCTCGTCTTTTTTAGCCTCCAGTTTAACAAGGATAAGTTTACATAAGTTTCCTTCTTTGTCTTTAACAAACTCCTTAACTGTAGTCTGGTATACTCTTGGGTCATGACCAAACACAGCTATGGCTTCTTCCTGACCATAATCTGTTTTGCAGATTCTAGGCCACTCAGGCCAAGGATTATTAGCTGCTCTCTCATCCGGTGCCTTAGGCATCATTTCCAACTGCAAAACACTTTTAGCTCCATGTCTGATACTTGTTCCCACGCAGTCATTTCCTGTATCACCACCACCGATTATTACTACATCCTTATCTTTTGCAGACACATAGGTGCCATCAACTAATTTGCCGTTATCCAGAAGGCTTTTGGTAGTAGACGTAAGGAAGTCAACAGCGAAATAAATTCCCTTTGCATCTCTTCCCTTTGCATTAATATCTCTTGCATGCCTTGAGCCACAGGCTAAAACTACTTTATCGTATTTCTTAAGAATATCTGCTACCTTAACATCTTTTCCTACATTTGTGTTAGTAACAAATGTAACTCCCTCTTCCTTCATAATATTAACTTTTCTGTCAATAATATGCTTCTCTAATTTCATGTTAGGAATACCGTACATGAGAAGTCCGCCGATTCTGTCGTCTCTTTCATATACCGTCACACTGTGACCACGCTTATTAAGCTGATCTGCCACTGCCAGTCCTGAAGGGCCTGAGCCAATTACAGCAACCTTCTTTCCTGTTCTTACATGAGGTGCCTTTGCACTGGCATATCCCTTTTCATAAGCATTTTCTATAATAAGGTGTTCATTTGCCCTGACACTTACCGCATCACCGTTTAAACCGCATGTGCAGGCTTTCTCACATAATGCCGGACAAACTCTTGAAGTAAACTCCGGAAAGTTATTTGTTTTATGAAGACGATTATAAGCCTGCTCCATATTTCCGTTGTATAACAAATCATTCCACTCAGGAATTAAATTGTTAAGAGGACATCCTGAAACCATTCCTGCTATAACCTTACCATTCTGGCAAAACGGGACTCCACAGTCCATACATCTTGCAGCCTGACATTTCTGTTTATCCACAGACAGAGGTTCGTGGAACTCGTTAAAATTTTTTATTCTCTCTTTTGGCGAAGTTGCCTTTGCTTCTTCACGTTCATATTCTAAAAATCCTGTTGGTTTACCCATCTTCGTTTCCTCCTCTATCTTGTAGCTGCATAGAATGCTTCAATCTGTGCCTGTTCAGGATTAAGACCCTTTTCTTCCATCTTTGCTATTGCGTTAAGCATCTTCTTATAGTCATAAGGTATAATCTTTTTGAATTTCGGAAGGTACTCTTCAAAATTATCCAAGATTTCTTTACCCTTAACTGAATTTGTATATTTAACATGGTCTTCTATCATTGCCTTAAGTTCTAATACATCGTACTTATTTGAAAGTTCCTCCGTAGATACCAATGACTTATTAACCTTTCTGTACAAATCATTATTTTCATCTAGTACATAGGCAACTCCGCCACTCATACCTGCTGCAAAGTTCTTTCCTACCTTACCGATTACTGCGACACGTCCGCCTGTCATGTATTCGCATCCGTGATCTCCTACTCCTTCAACTACCGTAGTTGCACCGGAATTTCTTACACAGAAACGTTCTCCGGCAACACCGTTAATATAGGCTTTACCACTGGTTGCACCGTAAAAGGCAACGTTTCCAATGATGATATTTTCATCCTGCTTAAAGGTTGAACCCTTTGGCGGTTTGACAACAATTTTACCACCGGACAATCCCTTTCCTAAGTAGTCATTGCTGTCACCTGTAAGCTCAATTGTCATGCCGTTTGGTATAAATGCACCAAAGCTCTGACCACCTGCGCCGTTACATTTAATAATGTACATATCATCATCTAATGTGTCATTATAGCGTTTTGTTATTTCAGAACCAAATATTGTACCAAATGACCTGTCAATGTTAGTTACATCTACCTCAACTGTTGCAGGCTTTTTAGCCTCCAGCGCCTTTCCTAATTTTTTAAGAAGAACTGTCACATCCTTAGTACTTTCTAACTTAAAGTCATATACATTTTTCTTTAGGTACTGAACCCTTGTGTCTGCAAAATCTGTGCTTAAGATTCTTGACAAATCAACTTCCTTTGCTCTCTCAGGTGCAATATTGTCTTTAACCTTTAATAAATCAACTCTTCCTACTAATTCATCTATTGTTCTTACACCTAACTTAGCCATGTATTCTCTTAATTCCTGAGCAATAAACTTCATGAAATTAATTACATATTCAGGTTTTCCCTTAAATCTCTTACGAAGTTCAGGATTCTGTGTTGCCACACCTACAGGACATGTATCAAGGTTACATACTCTCATCATTACACAGCCCATTGTTACAAGAGGTGCTGTGGCAAATCCATATTCCTCTGCACCAAGCATGGCTGCAATTGCCACGTCTCTACCACTCATCAACTTACCATCTGTTTCCACTACAACCTTATTTCTAAGTCCGTTGGCAATAAGAGTCTGATGAGCTTCTGCCAATCCTAATTCCCAAGGAAGTCCTGCATTATAAATTGAGTTTTCAGGAGCAGCTCCGGTACCTCCGTCAAAACCTGAAATCAGTATTACCTGGGCACCTGCCTTTGCAACACCTGCCGCAACTGTACCAACACCTGCCTCTGACACCAATTTAACTGAAATTCTTGCATCTCTGTTAGAATTCTTCAAGTCATAAATCAACTGTGCCAAATCTTCAATAGAATATATATCATGATGTGGTGGTGGTGAAATAAGACTTACTCCCGGTGTCGAATATCTTGTTTTAGCTACCCATGGATAAACCTTCTTTCCAGGCAAGTGTCCGCCTTCTCCCGGTTTTGCCCCCTGAGCCATTTTAATCTGAATTTCTTCAGCACTTACAAGATATCTTGATGTAACACCAAAACGTCCTGATGCCACCTGTTTAATTTTTGAACATTTATTAAGTCCGTCTTCTCCTATTGTAAGACGCTCTACGGATTCTCCACCTTCACCTGAGTTTGAACGGCCGCCAATCATATTCATGGCAATAGCCATTGTCTCATGAGCCTCCTGTGAAATAGAACCATATGACATGGCACCGGTTTTAAATCTCTTTACAATAGAATCAACACTTTCTACTTCATCTATAGGAATACCACCGTCTTCCGGATAATTAAAGTCCATAAGACCTCTTAAATGTACCGGTGACATTTCCTCATCTATCATATGAGTATATTGTTTAAACAGCTCATAATTATTAGTCCATGTTGCCTGCTGCAATGTATGAATAGTAGCAGGATTGTACTTGTGTTCCTCCTTACCGCTTCTAAGCTTGTGGTCACCACTGCTTTCCAATGTAAGGTCTACATCTAATCCCAATGGGTCAAATGCCTTAGAATGAAGTGTTTCAACACTGTTTTCAATATCCTTTAATGTAATTCCTTCCACACGGCTTACTGTTCCTGTGAAATATTTATCTATAACATCTTTACTGATACCAATTGCTTCAAATATCTGTGAGCCCTGATATGACTGGATAGTTGAAATTCCCATTTTTGATGCAATTTTAACTATTCCGCTAAGTATTGCCTCGTTGTAATCATCAATTGCCGCATATGGATCTTTGTTAATCATTTCCTCTTCTACCATTTGTTTAATGGTGTCATGGGTAAGGTATGGATTAACGGCACTGGCACCATATCCTAATAATGTTGCAAAGTGATGTACGGCTCTTGGCTCACCACTTTCTAATACCAAAGAAAGTGTAGTTCTTTTCTTTGTTTTAACTAAATACTGATGTACTGCCGAAACTGCCAGCAATGATGGAATCTGTACATGGTACTCATCCACTCCTCTATCTGATAAGATAATAATGTTAGCTCCATCTTTGTGTGCCTTATCCACATCCACAAATACCTGATCTATAGCTTTTTCAAGAGATATTCCCTTGTAATATACAATAGGAACAACTGCTGTTTTAAATCCCGGTACATTAATGTTTTTAAGTTTCAAAATATCCGTATTAGTAAGTATCGGATTGTGAATCTTCAATACTTTACAGTTTTCCGGCTTTTCCTCTAAGATATTTCCGTCTTTACCAATATATACCGATGTAGAAGTTACTATTTCCTCTCTGATTGCATCAATTGGAGGGTTAGTAACCTGTGCAAATAACTGCTTGAAGTAGTTAAATAACGGATGGGTTCTGTCACTTAAAACTGCAAGAGGTGTATCTTTTCCCATTGCCTTTGTAGCTTCCATTCCATTATTTGCCATTGGAATAATTCTCTTTAAATCTTCAAAAGAATATCCAAAATTTTTCTGCAATCTTTGTCTTTCTTCTTTTTCGTATGTTTCTACCTTAACATTAGGAATATGAATGTCCTTTAAGTACACAAGATTGTTGTTAAGCCATTCACCGTATGGCTTTCTTGCTGCATATTCTTCTTTTAATTCATCATCATCTATTAGCTTTCCATTTACTGTATCAACTAACAGCATACGACCCGGACGAAGTCTTTCCTTGGCAACTATTTTAGACGGATCAATATCTAAAACACCTACCTCTGAAGAAAGGATCAGCTGGTCATCATTTGTAATATAATATCTTGACGGACGAAGACCATTTCTGTCAAGAATTGCTCCCATGTAATCTCCATCGGAAAACAGGATAGATGCAGGTCCGTCCCAAGGTTCCATCATTGTGGCATAATACTGATAGAAGTCTCTCTTTGACTGGCTTATTGTGTCATTTTTCTCCCATGGTTCAGGGATACACATCATAACTGCCAATGGCAAATCTACACCATTCATTACTAAAAACTCTAATGTATTATCAAGCATTGCTGAGTCTGAGCCCTGTGTGTCTACTACAGGCATAACCTTTGTCAAAGACTTCTGCATATATTCGCTGGACATGGATTCTTCTCTGGCAAGCATATTGTCGGCGTTACCACGGATTGTATTAATTTCTCCATTATGAACAATAAATCTGTTTGGATGTGCACGTCTCCAGCTTGGCTGTGTGTTAGTTGAAAATCTTGAGTGAACTAAAGCTATTGCTGACTCGTAATTTTTGTCCATAAGGTCTGCGAAAAACGGACCTAACTGATTAACAAGAAACATTCCCTTATATACAATAGTTCTGCTGGAAAGAGATACTGTGTATGTTCCTGTATTACTGTGAGAGAAAACTCTTCTTACTATATAAAGCATACGGTCAAAGGCTATTCCCTTTTCAACTTCTTCCGGTTTCTTAATGAAACACTGCATTATATGTGGCATGCACTCTAATGCCTTTGTTCCCAATACTTCCGGATGAACAGGTACTTCTCTCCATCCTAAAAACTCTAATCCCTCTTTCTGGGCAATGATTTCAAACATTTTCATTTCCCTGTTACGCTTTAACTCATCCTGTGGCATGAAGAACATACCTACGCCATATTCTCTTTCTCCTCCAATGTCAAAGCCTAAAGGTTTAGTAACCTTCTTAAAAAATTTGTGGGAAATCTGTAGCATAATACCTACACCGTCACCGGTTTTTCCTTCAGCATCTTTACCTGCACGATGTTCAAGGTTTTCTACAATTTTTAAGGCATTTTCTACTGTGGCATGACTTTTTACACCTTTGATGTTTACAACAGCTCCTATACCGCAGTTGTCGTGTTCAAAGCGTGAATCATACAAACCATCTTCTTTTGCTTTTTCAAATAACACATTTTGATCCATGAATTTGTCCTCCTGTAAAAAAAGAGGTGCAAAGGGACATAGTATCTCTACTATGGTGCCCCATTGCACCTCTTTCTTGTTCTTTACTTAATTTTATAAACTATTTTATCAAAAAAATCAAGTAAAATTAAGTTTAAATATTAAGTTTTATGATTTTATTAAGTTCTGATGTGTTAAACTTTCCCACCAGCCCTTTGTTTCTTTAAATTTTTAATCATTTAAGAAGTCTTTAATCTTTTTGCTTCTAACAGGATTTCTCAGTTTTCTTAATGCCTTTGCTTCAATCTGTCTGATACGTTCCCTTGTTACGTTAAAGATTTTTCCTACTTCTTCAAGAGTTCTCGGATGTCCATCCCTTAAACCAAATCGTAAAATAATTACTTCTCTTTCTCTATCCTTCAAATCCTTAAGCAGCACATCAATATGTTCACGAAGCATAACCGACTCAATATTGGCTTCCGGTGTAACCGTATTATTGTCTGCTACAAAATCTCCTAAGTTAGAGTCATCCTCTTCACCGATAGGTGTTTCAAGGGATGCCGGCTCTCTTGCAATCTGCATAATCTCTAAAACCTTCTCCTCAGTCATGTCTAAGGCATCTGCTAATTCCTTAGTAGATGGCTCATAACCTAACTCAAGAGTAAGTTTTCTCTGCATCTTTGACATTCTATTAATAGTTTCTACCATATGAACAGGTACTCGGATAGTTCTGGCATGATCCGCTAAAGCTCTTGTAACGGACTGTCTAATCCACCATGTTGCATATGTACTTAACTTGTAACCTTTAGTATAATCGAACTTTTCTACGCCTTTAATAAGACCTAAGTTTCCTTCCTGAACCAAATCAAGGAAACTCATTCCACGTCCGGTATATCTTTTTGCAATACTAACTACAAGACGGAGATTAGCCTCTATTAATTTCTCTTTTGCGGCAACGTCACCTTCTGTCTTACGTTTTGCAAGTTCAAGTTCTTCATCGGCGGTCAACAATGCTACTGTACCAATTTCCTTTAAGTACATTCTTACAGGATCTTCAGTTCCTACACCCTCGAGCAAATCCACGGCATCTAATTCTACTGCCTCTTCATCATCATTTTCAAAATCCTCGTCTGTAGGTCCTAATAAATCTTCTGCATCAATGTCTACCAATGCTATGTCTTCATCAGTCGGTTCGGCAGCAAGGTCTGAATCACTTGGTTCTACATCATCTAGTGAATCTGACTCAAACTCATCTTCCTCATTACCTTCCTCAACCGGTTCCGGTTTCTTAGCATCTTTCACATCTTTTTCTGCACTTTTTGGCTCTGCATCAGACATAACAACGCTAATTTCAGCCTCACTTAGTCTCGCAAGTATAGTGATTTCCTGCTTTGCAGTCAACTTGTCCTCTGAAAAATAATCTTTAATTTCTGATGTTGTTATCTGGTTATTCTGTCCCTGACATTTTTCAACCAGCTCTTCAACTTTTTGATTAAAATCTTGTTGTTTCAATACAGTATCCTTTCTAAATCACGAAACTTCTGTTTCTCTTTAAAGTATCTGTCGGTCCACATTATATTATACACAAAAATTGACTGGTGTAAACACACCAGTCAATTTTTTTTGTTTTCTTGTTGAAAATTACAACTATATGTTATTTTTTCAAATCATCCGGTGATACAATAGGTGACCAGCCGTCATCCTGCCCCGGATATTCTTCTGTTACTGTTTCGCCTTTTTTATTTGTCTTTGGCTCTTTGTTTTGAGATTCTTCTATAATAGAAATATTATCCCAGTAGTTTGTTTCTTTATTGTTCTTATTACCTTTTTTGCTGCTCTTTTTTGAGTTTTTTTTGCTTTTTGCTGTTGTTTCATCACCTGCTACCGGTAAATCTTCGTTACCATTTTCAGCTGTTGTCACATTTTCATTACCTGCTTTCACTGTTGTCTCAACCTGAGCTGCTGTTGCGTTATTAGTCTGCGGTGTATCACTATCTTTGCCTTTTTTTGAAACAACTAATGCCACTATTATTGCAATTACTATAACTGCTACTAATGCTATGGCAATTATATTTTTTTTCTTTTTATCCATCTCTATCTCCTCCTTGTATAATATGTGATGCCACCTTCTTCGATCAGCGGCAGTTCATCGGAAACGTTTTTCTAAAATGTTTCCTCCTCTTTATTTAGTGTAACATTTTTCTATAATTGTCCCAATTCCATTATAATCCGGGCTATGGCATTTTCTGTGTTTTTAACCGTAATTCTGTCTGCTATTTTCTTTACATATGGAATAGCATTACCCACTGCATAGCCTATATCTGCACATTCTAAAAGAGATATATCATTTTCATAATCTCCTATGCCTAACGTGGTATGAATGTCAATACCTAAATGTTCCTTCATGTATCTGACCGCTGCCCCCTTACCACTGTGTGCACTGTTTACTTCAATGCCCTCCGGCCAGCTTAAATCAAATATGAAGTCTTCTCCAAACTTCTCCTTTAAATCCTTTTGAAGTTTAGGGGTTATATTTTCATTTTGGAAAAGCAATATTTTTAACGGTTCACTGTCTAAACTGTCCATAAACCGGGCTAAAGCTTTAGGTTCGCCTTTATGCTCCTTTGAATCAAAATGAGCACTTTCAAACTTACCATCTTTACTTATTGTATTAACCCAATAAGTTTCTGCTTCCTCCCAGTTGTCATTTACATATGTTAAAAGTTCAAGGGTCTTTTTCCTGTTCATATGCCAGGTTTTAATAATCCTATCCCTTTTCTCATCATAAATAACTGCACCATTCAGTGATACTATGGGAGCATTCACCTTGAACTGACCTTCAAACAGCTTTGCATGGTCGGGAAATCTCCCGGTGGCTAAAGTAAACAACCCACCTTCTTTTTGAAAATATCTGATAGCTTCAGCATTTTCCTGTGATACTTTTCCCGGTTCATATGTTAATGTTCCATCGCAATCTGTACAAATCAAATACCCTGTAAATTTTCCCATTTTACTTTTCCTGTTTTTGTATTTCTATCCTTTTCGACATATTTTACAATTATACCAAAAAAATACAGCTAAATCAATGGCTATTGGATATAAATCATAAACTAACATTTTAAAGTCATTTTTATGTTAATATAGACATAGTTTATCATCGAAAGGAGGCTTTATATGGCAATAACTCTCACTTTAATTGCTATTGTTTTATTTTCATGTATATTAGCAGACAAATTTTCCGGCAAATTTGGTATGCCTGCTCTTATTCTTTTTATGACTATCGGTATGCTGTTTGGATGCGATGGTTTCTTTAAGATTCAGTTTGACAACTACGACTTTGCAGAAAAAATATGTACTGTTTCTCTTAGTTTCATTATGTTTTATGGTGGTTTTAATACCAAGTGGAAAACTGCCGGAAATGTTGCCGGACGTGCTATATGCCTGTCTACTGTAGGGGTACTTATTACTGCCGGCATAACAGGTGTGTTTTGCTATTTTGTTTTACACCTTAGTTATGCGGAAAGTTTTCTTATTGGTGCCGTATTATCATCTACTGATGCCGCCAGTGTTTTCTCTATTCTCAGGACAAAAAAACTTAATCTTAAAAATAGCACTGCCCCTCTTTTAGAAATTGAAAGTGGTAGTAACGACCCTGTTTCATACCTTCTTACAATGATAGGTATCATTATATTAAATGGTGGGAAACTTACTAATCTTCCATATTTTACTTTTGCACAGATTGTTTACGGTATTGCTATTGGAGTAATCATTGCCGGTTTAGGTATTGTAATTCTTACAAAAACCTCCCTTATTTCCGATGGATTAGATACTATTTTTATGATTGCCCTTATTATTTTTTCCTTTGGTGTTTCAACTGCCATTGACGGAAATGCCTTTTTAACTGTGTATCTTTTAGGAATAATATTAGGAAACAGTAAAATTAAAAATAAAAAAATTATGATTCCTTTTTTTGACGGACTTACAAGTCTGGCGCAAATTCTTATTTTCTTTTTGTTAGGACTTCTTGCATTTCCTCATAAGTTTGTGGCAATTATAATTCCGTCTCTTTTCATTGCAATATTTTTAACGCTAATAGCACGACCTATAGCCGTTTTTTCAATATTAGCACCTTTTAAATGTAGTTACAGGCAATGTCTTTTAGTTTCATGGGCAGGACTGCGTGGTGCTGCCTCCATTGTGTTTTCCATTATGGTTGTAGCCAGTGGCAGGGATGTTCCTTTTGACATTTTTCACATAGTTTTTATGGTGGCACTGTTTTCCGTAGCAATACAGGGTACCTTAATTCCCTATGTAGCCAGAAAACTTAATATGATTGATGACAATGATGATGTCCGTAAAACTTTCAACGATTATCAGGAAGAATCTGCCATTACATTAATGCGAATGTATATACCTAAAGGACACAACTGGGAAAATAAGCTTGTAAGTGATGTTAATATGCCTACCAATTCCCTTGCCATTATGATAAAAAGAAATGGCGACACCATTATTCCCAATGGTGATACGAAAATCCTTGGAGGCGACAGCGTTATATTAAGTGTTCCTTCCTATGAACCTTCCGGAAAAGAGAATCTTGAAGAAGTGGTTATTGACAAAAATCACAGCTGGTGTGACAAGCGTATTCAGGATTTAGATCTCCCTGAGAATGTGCTAATTGCCCTTATAAAACGTGGAGACGAAAGTCTTATTCCTGATGGAGGGACATATATAAGAAGGAACGATGTAGTGGTTACTTATAGGTAATTTTTTTAACTACATATTTTTAATACAAAGCAGCAGATTCCGGTACCATATTATTTCATTCCGGAATCTGCTTATTAGTTTTTAATTTTATTTATCCAGCAACGCCCTAAGCAACATAATATGATATTCTTCATCTTTTATTATTCTTGCTATTATCTGATTGATATTTTTATCTTTTATCATATTCATATGTCGGCGGTACTGGTTAATGGCAATTCGCTCACCTTCAATGTCTGCCCACAGCATATTTCGTATATCTCCACCTATTTTTACATTAGACGGTGACCACATTACCTGCCTTCCTGTGGAATTTTTTGTTGTAAAATCTAATGTTCCTCCCAATAGGCATATTAATTCTCCTAATTTTTGAAGATGAATCATTTCTGCCATGGCTATTCCCAATATAATTTGAGCTATCTCGCATTTATTGCCGGACATTCTTCCTTCCTGATTTATATACTGCATAGTTGATGTCATTTCAGATGACTGGCCGCAATAATCCAATGCAAGCAAATCTGCATACGCCTTGTTTCTTTCTTTTACCTTTATTTCCGGATACGGAAGTGCAACCAGTGCCGGCTTTACACTGGAAAAATTGCATTTATTAGTTAGCATGTCTTCTATCATTTATTTTCCCCACAATGTTTTATATATTAATATATGTATTTTTAGGCAAAGGGTACTTATTTATAATAAAATTGCTTTTGTTTTAATAAGGCATTACTTTTTTGCTGCTAAAATAGTATACTATGAGTATGATTTTTAAGTAGAGTATGATGTAAGCGAGTGGCATAATGTATTTTTGCACACACATCATATTATAAAAGGAAATCTTTATCAGGTATTATGAATTAACAAGGAGGCAACAAGATGAATACAATAAAATTAAGCAATACAGATTTTCATGTTCCAGCAGTTGCTGCCGGATGTATGCGAATTAACTGCTTAGATGAAAAAGCCCTTAGCAGTTATATCGAGGGATGTATTGAACTTGGAATTAATTTTTTTGACCATGCTGATATTTACGCAGGTGGCGAATGTGAGAAACTTTTTGGACAGGCTCTTTCTAATATGAATATTAACCGTGAGGATATTGTTCTTCAATCAAAATGTGGAATTGTCCCCGGTGTAATGTACGATTTTTCCAAAGAACACATTATCAATTCTGTTAATGGCATTCTTAAAAGATTAGGTACTGATTATCTTGATATTCTTTTACTTCACCGCCCGGATGCATTGGTGGAACCGGAAGAGGTTGCCCAGGCTTTTGATATTTTAGAAAGCTCAGGAAAGGTTAGACATTTTGGTGTTTCTAACCAAAAACCTATGCAAATGGAACTGCTTCAGAAATATGTTAGACAAAAGCTGGTTGTAAACCAAATTCAATATAGTATTCCTTTTTCTAATATTGTAGCTAATGGTATGGAAGTTAATATGCTTACTGATGGTGCAATTGACCGGGACGGAAGTGTTTTAGATTACTGTCGTCTAAAAGATATAACTATTCAGACATGGTCGCCTTTCCAATATGGATTTTTTGAAGGTGTTTTTATTGGCCGTGACAAATATCCGGAGCTTAATAAAGTCCTAAATGAATTAGCAGATAAGTATAATGTTACTCCAACCACCATTGCTACTGCATGGATTTTAAGACACCCTGCCAATATGCAGGTTATAGCCGGCACTACAAAGCTTTCAAGAATGAAAGAGATTGCGGCTGCAACCTCTGTTAAATTAGAACGTTCCGAATGGTACCGTCTTTATTTGTCAGCCGGACATATGTTACCATAATGGAAATTTTATGACGATAATGCGTTTATTGTGTTAGCACAAATGATGTTGTTACAGTGCCAATAATGTTGTATTTATTTAAGTGGTGTACCAGACATACTTTACTAAAAAATCCACATAGCATTACTCTTTAACGGGTGTTTGCTAAGTGGATTTTTATATGCACTTATATAATTGTGCTATTTATTCTTTTTTCAATATTAGTTCTTACGATATTTTTAATTAGGACGGATTAGTTATGGTCACCATCTTCTATTATTTAATTAGAATAGATTAGTCATTGTCACCATCTTCTATTTTTTTAATAGGATAGTTTAGTCATCATCACCATCTTCTATTATTTCGTCTTCTATATCTCTATCGGCATCAAAAGCTATCTGCTCTATGGTCCAACGTTTTATTTTTCCTGAAACAGATAATGTTGTAATAAGGTCAATCAGTCCTGTAACGGCAAAGATAATACCTGTGCATTGAATAAAGAAATCGCCTGCAGTCTTTGTTCCATTATCATTGGAATTCATTGGCATCATTAAAACTGAAATTCCCAAAAGAATACATATTATGGCAAATACGAGTAATGGCACCCAATGGTTGCCCATTCTTTTAAGGTCAATGGCATTTTCAACTTTCATTAATCCACTTATTATGATTATTATTGCTATAACATAAGTTATAATTGATAATATAAGTTTCATGCATGCTAATACAAGTATTCCTGCTGCAATAAGCACTATGCCTACCACTAATTCATATCTGTAAAAGTCTTTTATTACATTGCTTCTTTTGTATTCAATGATATTTCTGATTCCCATTACAAACAAAATCATTGCCAAAATAACGCATACTCCTGTCATTATTTTGCCGGGATATTTCCACATAAGTATTCCCATTAAAATGCTTAGCAATGAGTAGATAATCATTTCCCATTTTAGATTTTTTAAATAACTCATAGTCGGTACCTCCTTTTATTTGGTAGTTGTGAAAGTCTATTTCGTTTCGGGCTGCGCACACCTTTTTGAGAATGCAAAGCCATGCAACTCATAGACCTTCGGTCTATTTCGTTTCGGGCTGCGCACACCTTTTTGAGAATACAAAGCCATGCAACTCATAGACCTTCGGTCTATTTCGTTTCGGGCTGCGCCCTATATAAATAAAAGTGAAAATGCTCTCTTGAAAGCAAGCTTTCATCGAGCCTTTTCACTTTTATTTATGCATGGCTTTGCTTACGAAAAGTATTCAACGCCTGATTCAAAGACTTTAAGGTCTTGTTCACCATAGATGTTTGTGGCAACTGATGTGCCTTTTCTTTCTATGTGAGCCATTTTACCTAAGCATCTTCCATCCGGACTTGTTATACCTTCTATTGCATAGTATGAACCATTTACATTCCACTCTTCATCCATTGTTGGTATACCCTGTTCGTTTACATACTGTGTTGCTACCTGACCGTTAGCAAACAATTCTTTTATGCAGCTTTCAGGTGCTACAAATCTTCCTTCTCCATGGGATGCAGGATTTACATATACACCACCTAATTCTGCTTTCTGTAACCAAGGCGACTTATTAGATACAACCTTTGTATATACCATCTTTGATACGTGACGGTTAATTGTGTTATAAGTAAGTGTTGGCGAATTAATATCCTGTCCTGTAATTTTTCCGTTAGGAACCAAGCCTAACTTTATAAGTGCCTGAAATCCATTACAAATACCTAATGCCAAACCGTCTCTCTCGTTAAGCAATTTGTGTACTGCCTCTTCAATCTTTGCATTTCTAAATGCTGTAGCAAAGAACTTAGCTGAACCGTCAGGTTCATCACCTGCACTAAATCCACCTGGGAACATAATAATCTGTGCCTGTGAAATAGCCCTTTCAAAGATATTAACTGAATCTCTGATATCTTCAGGTGTAAGGTTTTTAAATACCTTTGTTATAACATTTGCACCTGCATTTTCAAAAGCCTTAGCTGAGTCATATTCACAGTTTGTTCCCGGAAATACAGGAATAAATACTGTTGGTTTTGCTACTTTATTCTTACATACATATATGCTGCCCTTGTCATAAACAGGTGTATCTAATAATGACTTATCATTATGGCTTCTTGTTGGGAATACCTTCTCTAATGGCTTCTCCCATACCTTTAATGCTTCATCCATAGGTATTGAATCGTAGCCATATTCAAATGTAGCCTTATCATTTGTTTCACCTATTAAAACATAGCTTGCTGTTATATCATCTAATTTATCTGACGGTATTTCAGCAATAATATCACCAAATGATGGTGCGAACAAATCAGCGCCAGGTATTCTTCCGCTGATGCTTACACCAATGTTATTACCAAATGCCATCTTACTTACTGCCGGTATAATACCCTTGCTTTCAAGAGCATATGCTGAAATAATTACTCCATTCTGAATCATGTCATGAATCTTATCGTATAGCTTCATCACTTCTTCATAAACAGGCTTCTCATACTGATCTCTTACAATTTCAAATTTAACAATCTTATTACCTGCTGCTTTAAATTCAGGTGTTATAATATCTTTTTCCTTTGCAACATCCACTGCAAATGAAACCAGTGTCGGTGGTACATCAATATCATTAAATGTTCCTGACATACTATCCTTACCACCTATTGATGGTAAACCAAATCCCATCTGTGCGTCATATGCACCAAGAAGTGCTGCAAATGGCTGGCTCCAACGACGTGGTTCTTCAGTCATTCTTCTAAAGTATTCCTGGAAAGTCATACGAATCTTCTTATAATCACCACCACTGGCAACTACTTTTGCAATAGAGTCAACTACTGCGTAAATTGCCCCGTGATATGGACTCCAGCTTGAAAGATACGGATCAAATCCATAACTCATCATTGTTACTGTATCACATTTTCCTTTAAGTACAGGTAACTTTGCCACCATAGTCTGTGTTTCTGTCTTCTGGTATTTTCCACCATGTGGCATAAACACTGAACCTGCTCCAATTGAACCGTCAAACTTTTCAACAAGTCCCTTCTGTGAACATACATTTAAATCTGATAATGTTTCAAGCCACTTATCTTTTACATCATCTACAACCGGTTTCTTGAAGAAATTCTTTTCTTCATCAGGCATATCCACCTCAACTGTTGTTTCCTGATGAGCACCGTTTGTATCAAGAAAAGCTCTTGAAATATTAACAATTTCCTTTCCTCTCCATTCAAGAACCAGTCTAGGTTCTTCTGTAACGTAAGCTACAACTGTAGCTTCTAAGTTCTCTTCATTTGCATACTTAAGGAACTGTTCTACGTCATCTTTATCAACTACAACAGCCATTCTTTCCTGAGATTCTGAAATAGCTATTTCTGTCCCGTCTAATCCTGCATATTTCTTAGGAACTTTATCTAAATTTACATGAAGTCCGTCTGCCAATTCGCCAATAGCTACTGACACACCGCCGGCACCAAAGTCATTACATTTCTTAATTATGTGGCTGACCTCTTCTCTTCTAAATAATCTCTGTAACTTACGTTCTGTAGGTGCGTTACCTTTCTGTACTTCTGCACCACATGTTTCAATAGACTCTTCTGTGTGAATCTTTGATGAGCCTGTTGCTCCACCACATCCGTCACGTCCTGTTCTTCCACCAAGAAGAATAATAATATCTCCCGGATCAGATGTTAATCTCTGAACGGCACGTCTTGGGGCTGCACCCATAACTGCACCTATTTCCATTCTCTTTGCAACATAATCAGGATGATAAATTTCTTTTACCAATCCTGTTGCAAGACCTATCTGGTTTCCATATGAACTATATCCGTTAGCGGCACCCTGAACTAATTTCTTCTGTGGAAGCTTTCCGTGAAGAGTTTCACTCATTGGCTTAGTAGGATCTGCTGCTCCTGTAACACGCATAGCCTGATATACATAAGTACGTCCTGACAACGGATCTCTTATAGCTCCTCCAAGACACGTTGCTGCGCCACCAAAAGGTTCAATTTCTGTAGGATGGTTATGTGTTTCATTTTTGAAGTTTACTAACCATTCCTCTGTCTGTCCATCTACTTCTACAGGCACCACAATACTACATGCGTTAATTTCATCTGATTTTTCCTGATCATCTAACTTGCCTTCCTTCTTTAACTTTCTCATAGCTATAAGTGCTAAATCCATAAGGCATACAAACTTATCTTTTCTTTCACCAAAAACATCTTTTCTGGTATCTAAATAACTCTCATAGGTTTTCTCAATTGGTTCATTGAAATATCCTTCATCAAACTTAACATCTGTAAGTTCAGTGTTAAATGTAGTGTGACGGCAATGGTCAGACCAATAAGTATCCAACACTCTTATTTCTGTCATGGATGGATCTCTGTTTTCTTCATTTTTGAAATAATTCTGGATATGAAGAAAATCCTTAAATGTCATAGCCAGTCCAAGGGAATCATAAAGCTCTTTAAGAGGCTTTTCTTCCATATCTTTAAATCCGTCAAATATAATAACATCTGCCGGTTCTTCAAACTCTGTAACTAAAGTTTCCGGTTTTTCCAAGCCTGTTTCTCTTGAATCTACCGGATTTATGCAGTAATTTTTAATCTGCTCAAATTCTGCATCTGATATATCGCCAACTAAAACATATGTTGTAGCTGTTTTTATAACAGGATTCTCATCCTCGTTTAAAAACTTAACACACTGTACCGCTGAATCTGCTCTCTGATCAAACTGTCCCGGCAAAAACTCAACACTAAATACTTTTGAATTTGCTTCATCATATGGGAATGTTTCTTCATAAACATCATCAACAGGCGGTTCTGAAAATACTGAAGTTAATGCCTTCTTATATGTGTCCTCTGAAAGATTTTCAACATCATATCTTACAAGAACCCTAACTTCTTTTAAACCATCAATCTCCAGATATCCTTTAATATCCTCTGTAAGTTCTTTTGCAGTAACAGCATATGGCTGTTTTTTCTCTACATACACACGTTTAACTTTGCTCATCGATTCCTCCTAGAATAGTACAATAAATCTTGTGTTATTAATTTTGCCAACCATTACAATATGGCAAAACTACTCCGGTTAGTATAACACTAAAGCAATAAAAAGTGAAGAAAATACGCTTAAATCTTTGTAATATTTGTAATATTATTTCATTTCTGTCATATACTTTCGGTACCATTGTGGAAGATTTGTCTGCTGGCATTTCGGATTGTACCTTTCATCAATACCTATTGTATCAAAAAACACCTTCCATAAATCTCTGTATTCATCATCCTTTTGAAGTCCCTCAGTTACTACTTCTATATCTCTTCCTTCAACTAAAATAACCTCTGAATCATGCCTGTGAACTGCTGACTTTTTTCTTTTTGTGTCATATATAATCCAGTCTTCTCCCGGAAATCTGTTTTTAAAATGCTCTGTTAAAAGAGGAATAACATCACACTTAGGCTCAATTTTTCCAAATAAAACTCCTCCCCTCAATTCATCAAATCTAATAAATCCCTTATATAAATGTGCCTCATTTACTGCTTTTCTGCTTAATTCCATAACCCGCATCACATACTCATTTCCCAGCATTTTAGTTACCTTTGCCCCAACATTATATCCCACTTTCAGGAAACCGAAAACGGCATCCCCCCGGTCTTCTTCATAATGCATGCATGCTCTGAAAACCATCGTATATGCCTCTAATGATATCTTTACCCTGATAGACTTAGCTACCTTTACCGCTTTTTCCAAATCTATCTCAACAGGCACAAATTGAGAGAAAAATGTAGGTGCGTAATTTTCCCCCGGATGTATGCTCACATTGTATCCTCTATTCATATATACCCAGCCGTCATAAACGGCAGTCATTATTCCATCAAAACTTTCATGGCAAACTAACGTAATATTATCCATTAACTCTCACTCCCATATCCATAAGGGTCATCTGCTTATATGTTGTATCCTGCTCTATAGCGTATGTCTGCCTTTTATCTGTATCTGCAAGACTTCTGGCTATAAAATCCTGATTCATATTAAGAGGAAACATAGTTTTCCCGTTGCAGGTAATAAAATAAGCTGCCCTTTTTAATACAACTCCCATCTTTTTCAAACTTTCAAAATTAAGATTGTTATATCTCCTTGCTGATGTAATTCTTTTAGCTGACTTTACTCCAATTCCCGGAACCCTCAACAATGTATAATAATCTGCCCTCATAATTTCCACCGGAAACCGCTCCAGATGATTTACTGCCCAGTCACATTTTGGGTCTAAAACCACGTTAAAATTAGGTCTTTTTTCATTTAAAAGTTCATTTACCATAAAACCGTAATATCTTAAAAGCCAGTCTGCCTGATACAGCCTGTGTTCCCGCAAAAGCGGATTAGGACCTACCGGTGCAGGTGCATCAATGTTATGATTTACATTAACAAATGCTGAATAAAACACCCTCTTCATCTTGTATTCCTTATACATATATTCTGTTACAGACATTAGCTGATAATCTGTCTCAGGAGTTGCCCCGATAATCATCTGGGTGCTCTGACCTGCCGGAACAAACTTAGACTTCATCTTGTTACCCCTTCTTGTAATAAGACTGTATCCATCATTCACCGGGGCAATAAGATTTCCGCTTCCAGCCTGTATCTGCCGCATAGGTGCAAGTATATTCTTCTGATTCTTATTAGGAGCCAGCGCTTTTAGACTCTCCTTAGTAGGTAACTCCAGATTAGTGCTCATTCTGTCTGCTAAAAATCCTATTTTTTCAATGATTTCCGGCGAAGCTCCGGGAATTGCCTTTACATGAATGTATCCGAAAAAATGATGTTCATTACGAAGCTTCCACAGTGTTTCATATATAAGTCCCATAGTAAAATCAGGGCTTTTTAAAATGCCTGAGCTTAAAAACAGACCTTCAATATAGTTTCTTCTGTAAAATTCCATGGTCAGCTTACACACTTCATCCGGTGTAAAAGAAGCCCTCTTCACATCATTAGACTTTCTGTTAATGCAATATTTACAATCATAAATACATTCATTTGTATATAAAATTTTTAATAAAGAAACACATCTTCCGTCTGAAGCAAAAGTATGACAAATGCCACAGGCATGGGCATCTCCCATACCCTTACCTTTATTATTCCTGTCAACGCCACTGCTGGTGCAGGCAACATCATACTTGGCTGCATCTGTAAGAATTTTTAATTTTTCTGAAATGGTCATGTCCTGCTGTATTTCCATTGTCTGCTCCTTTTTCTCGAACGTTTGTTCTGTTTCGTTTAGTATATCCCATTTTGAAATATAAATCAAGCCCAAAAATTTGGAAATTCAAATTTATAAACATTCCCCGTCCGGATACAAAAATACCGGTCTTCAATATATTTGAAAACCGGTACCTGTAGTTTTTATGTTTTTTCCTAATTCACAGTGTCCTACTCTTTTATGCCGTATACGCATTTTACAAATTTTACTGCCGCCTCTTTATTTTTAGAGAATTCCGGAAAAGCTATAACTGCATCCTTGTAATTATCACTGTAACCCTTGTAAAATTCAGTATCAGATATATCAAGTCCATATACTACACCGTCATTTTTATCCTTGTCTGTTTCTTTTTCAAACCTGGCATACACAAAATATGGTTCCAATTTCTTGTATAAATTCTCCGGCAACACATCCTTTACCCCAACAAGAAAACCTTCACTTTTTACCCATAAAAGTGAGCTTCTGTCAGTAATAATTACATCCATTTCTTTTGCTGACTGAACACTCATAAATCTAATGGATGAGCCTGCATCAATGCGGTTGTAACCGTATTCATCTGACATTTTAAAACCATATCCCGTGTCCACTTTAATATCATTTTTTTTGCAGCCTGTGTACTCGGAATACTTTTCCTTAACACGATCCTCTATTTTTTCGTTATTTAAGTCATTAAACACTGCACAGTACAATGGTTTTCTATTATTTGTTGCCACTCCATGTATTATTGCCGTCCCAAGGGCAATGGACAGAACCACAATAGTAATTCTTAATTTATAAAATTCCCAAATATATTGAATTTTTGCCGTAAATGATAATGCTCTAAATTTATCTGACATTAATTTTCCTGACATTTTTTCTCCAATCGTAACATATAATAAAATGAATTTTCACATACAAATAATTCGGTTAAATACATTCATTAACCTGATAATTTTCATTTAATTTTTCATTAATCAGGCTCCGCTAAATGTTCTACCCTGTCAAAGCTATTTATTTACTGTACAATATTGTCTGCTAAAATGCAACTGACATACTTAATGTTTTTATCCAAATACAACCTGCAAATTTTAATGTTTTATCTTCTTTCCTTATGTGTTAAACTAAGGTAAAGTTATTTTATGGGGGTGATTTTATGCCATCAACTTATGCACATAATAAATTTGGCAAATTAGTCATTGCCAAATTATCTGGCGACACAAAAGATATTATACGAAAATTTCCTGACTCCTTCCGCATAGGACTTCAAGGACCGGATTTTCTGTTTTTTTACAGAGCATTTTATATTAATAAAATAAACCAGACTGGTGTTAAACATCATAGGCAGGATGTTTATGATTTTATGGAACATGCTGTTTCCGTTATAAAAAAATATGGCAAAAACAGCCCTGAATATAGTTATATTTTGGGATTTATATGCCATTTTACCCTTGACTGCAATTGCCATCCTTATGTAAATAAATTTATGGAAATAACAGGCTGCGGTCATGTTGAAATAGAGGGTGACTTAGAGCATCTTATGATATCAAAGGATAATTATGTACCGAAATATTATCCTATTGATTACCTTATTCCTGCAAACAGAGAAACTGCATTAAGCATGGTTCCGTTTTATGAAAATTTATCTCCTAAAATTATTTTAAAAAGTCTTAAATGGATGAAATTTTTAAAGAAATTTTTTGTAGCTCCCGGATTTTTCAAAAGGCATTTCATAGACACCTGCTTCCATATGACTATGAATTATAAAAAACTAAACGGTCACGTTGTTAAACCGGGTGTTAATAAAAAATGCAGGCAGCAAACAAAATTTTTATATAAAGTTCTGAGAACTTCCGTTAGAAATGCTGTATTTTTAATTGATGATTTCAATAACGCAGTAGAACGCGCCACTTCTTTATCAAATGAATTTCATAAAGATTTTAATGGAAATCCCTATTAGGAATCAATTCTGTAACTTAGGGCTGTGGCTTTAACGATTTATAATCCTTAGAGCCCGGCTCTTTATTTATTTGATTTTACACAAGAAACTCTTCTATATTTTCTGAAACTATTCTCATACTTAATGGATGTTGTTTTGTCTCAAATGTCATAATCAAATTCTTTCCCGGAAATATTCCATTTTTTTCATAATTTTCGATTTTTTTTATTGTTTTTTCTGCATACTCCCTATCATCCATCATCCCGAAATGCTCCCAGTAATACTCTTTTCTAGTCTTTTTGTTTAGAATTTTAAAGTCCGGCAATACATATCCGTATCCATTAAGCAAAACCGGTTGCTCATATGCATAAGGTATTCCCATTGACTTAAATTTATCAGCCAGAATTTTTTCTGATTTAGATTTAACCTTTTCGCCATTTTCTGTGATAATTTCTAATTCATCTTCTATCATATATCTCTTTGCAATTTTATTGCTTAATTTTTCCTTTTCATTCTTCTGGTATTCATACCAATATTCAACATAATCTTCTTCCGGCAAAACATACGGATGCACTATGGTTTGTTTCAGGGGATTTAATTTTTTGTACACCTGTACTCCTTCGTCAAAATTATACTTATTCAAAATTTTTTCAATGTATTTTTTATTTTCTTCTACTTTAGTTAGTAATTTTAATGTATATTCTTTTTGAGCCAAATCCCAAATCAGTTTTTTATTTTTCTTTTTAATATAGACACCATGCCTGTCTTCTTTACTTTTTCTCCAATAATACTGACACTGTTTCTTATTATTAGTAATATACAAGCTTCCTTCCGGTGCTTTTTTTAAGAATTCTACACTTTTGTTTTTCAATATATCCAATCTATTCAGCTCATCCATTAAAATCTCTCTTAAATTTATCATCGCTCTCCTTTGTATGTAACTTATGGTTTAAATATTATAATTTATTATATATTATTTCTTTCTTTATTTCAATATAATTATTCATACTTTATATGTCTTTGTTGCAAATATTTTGTTCATTTCTGTAATTTTGTTTTTGTAAATCAGCAAGAGACGCTTCATACCGGGACTTCTCTATGAATTCATTATTTTCCCGGTTCATTTCACTTCTTTCAACTGATACGGAGATGATTCTTGCCAGGATTTTCTCATGAGTTCATTATTTTCCCGGTTCATTTCACTTCTTTCAACCGGTACGGAGACGATTCTTACCAGGATTTTCTCATGAGTTCATTATTTTCCCGGTTCATTTCACTTCTTTCAGCCGGTACGGAGACGATTCTTGCCAGGATTTTTCTACGAATTCATCATTTTCCCGGTTTATTCAAATGAAAATAAATTAAGGTATTGATTTTACGCAAAAAATCTCCGGCTTCTAAGTTTTAAAACCTGAAAACGGAGATTTCTATTTTTCCATTCTATTTTTCCTTTGTTTCCTTACTCCTACTTTTCCCCTATTTCTGCTTCACTATTTTACTCTTACCTTCTTAACCTTACTCCACTTCTTTGAATATACCTTTTTCTTTCCGTCCATTTTGTAGGCTTTAACTCTAAAATAATATACTTTTTTGGACTTTAATTTCTTTATGGTAAGAACATTTTTTGTGGTTGTTTTTGTTTTGGTATTTTTTTTCTTAAAGGATTTAACAGTGGAATATTGTATCTGATATCCTTTTATTCCTTTAACTTTTTTGATGCTTATCTTAGCACTTTTCTTTCCTTTGGCAAGCTTGCTGATGGTGGAAGTTTTTGGTGCAGTAACCTTAACTGCCGGCTTAGTTGTTGGCTTTTCAGTTGTCGGTTCAATTATAGGCTTATAATTTCTTGCATTGTATGTACTATCTCTTACCGGTGCCAACCAGAAATTAATATCACACTTTCCATTTACACCAGCCACTGTTCCTGACTCCGTATATTGCCACATTTCATAATTATAACCAAAGTTTGTTCCCACATTGTTATATTGTGCAACCCACTTAAAATAATTAGGATTTGTAGCCACTTTGCTCTCTATTCTATTAGTCCACCAGTCTAAATTAGAATATACTCCACATTCATAACCCTGCTTCATTATTTCCTTAGAAAAAGTGTCTATTAATTCTGTAATCTGTGACTTAGTAAGCTTCTTCTGAACATCAGCCTCCACATCATAATATATAGGAAAGCTTAATTTATGACCGTCAACAAGTCTTAAAACGTGTTTTGCCTCACTTAATGCCATTTCTTTAGTAGTAGCATAGGAATAAATATACACACCATATGGAATGTTATTATCTTCGCAACCTTTCACATTTTGCTGCCAATATGTATCGTCCTGATTGGCCTGATCATTGCCGTATCCGCATCGTATAATGGCATAATCTATATCACTTTCAGCTACTGTTTTCCAATCTATGTTGCCGTTGTAATGACTTACGTCAATACCTTTCATAGTTGCACCTTTTATTATGTCACCATTTCCATTTACAAACTGTCCATTTTCATTTTTAGTCCATGGAGCAGTTGCCGCAAAAACAGTTCCCGTGCCAATGGTTATGCAACCTATAAGAACCGCCAGTGTCACAATGGCTGATAACATTTTATATACAATATTCTTCATGTAAAATCCTTTCCACAAATCCTAATATAATTTTTTCAGAAATCTATCTTCCTCAAAAATCCGCTTACCATTACAACCTTCCAACAATCTCACTTATAATATCATATGCCACCTTTTCCTTAGACTCAATAGGAAGTTCCTTTGCGCCATCCTCTGTTATGATTGTTACTACATTAGTGTCTGTTCCAAAACCGGCACCTGATACCTTTAAGTTGTTGGCACAAATCATATCCAGATTCTTCTTTTTAAGTTTTGCCTTGGAATTTTCAATCATATTTTCTGTTTCCATTGAAAATCCACACATAAACTGTTTTGTCTTTTTAGCAGACATTGTTCCTAAAATATCATCTGTGCGCTGCAACTCAATGACAGCATCCTTATCCTGCTTTTTGATTTTTTCTAAAGCCACTGTTTTTGGCCGATAATCAGCTACGGCTGCACTCATAATTACAATATCCTGATTTTCAAATTCACCATTAACTGCATTAAACATTTCCTTTGCACTGTAGGCTTCAACTATTTTTACAAAATCAGGCTTTTTAATGTATGTTTTTCCTGTAACCAAGGTAACATCTGCACCACGAAGCATGGCAATTTTTGCCAGGGCATATCCCATCTTTCCTGTGGAATGATTACTTATAAATCTCACAGGGTCAATTTTTTCCATGGTAGGACCCGCAGTAATTAAAACCTTCTTTCCCTTTAAGTCCTTTTCAAAAGCAATTTCCTTAATAATATAGCTTTCTAAAACCTCCGGGTCAGGCATTTTCCCTGCTCCCACATCTCCACATGCAAGATATCCGCTATCAGGCTCTATTACTTCGTAACCATAATTTTTTAACTTTGATATGTTGTCCTGAACAATAGGATTTTCAAACATGTTGGTATTCATTGCAGGCGATATGATTTTATGGCATTTAGCTGCCATAATAGTAGTTGTAAGCATATCATCTGCTATTCCATTTGCTATTTTGCCTATAACATTGGCACTGGCAGGAGCCACCATAAATACATCTGCCGCCTTTGCCAATGAAACATGTTCCACGCTAAATTCAAAATTTCTGTCAAAGGTATCCACAAGACACTTATTTCCCGTAAGGGTTTCAAAAGTTATGGGATTAATAAAATTTGTGGCATTTTTCGTCATGATAACGTGAACCTTTGCCCCTTTTTTTACCAGCATACTGGCTAAATTAGCTATTTTATAAGCTGCAATACTGCCTGTAACTCCCAATACAACTGTTTTATTCTGCAATATTTTATCCATACAAAACTCCATTAACTATGCTTCCTTCATTATGTCAAACAACTTACCGTGCTTTTCATAATTTGTAAGCCTTGTCATCTTATTATCATCATCCACAAAAACAACCTTAGGCTTATTTTTCTTTGCTTCCTCAGGTGTCATTTGTGCATAACACATAATAATGATTTTATCTCCAATATTCACCATGTGAGCTGCTGCCCCGTTAAGACAAATCATTCCTGAATTTCTCTCACCGGCAATAACATAAGTTTCAAATCTGTTGCCATTGTTTACATCGGCTATCTGTACCTTTTCGTATTCATATATTCCTGCAGCTTCCATCAACGCCTCATCTACGGTTATGCTACCTACATAATCAAGCTCTGACTGAACTACTGTTGCTCTATGAATCTTACTTTTTAACATATTTATCTGCATATATTCTCCTTCATTTACCCTAAAATATAATTGTCAATTAATCTTGTTTTTCCAATATATACTGCCATGGCAATAAGCATTGGTGCCTTTATTTCCTTCTGCTGCTGCATTGTTAAACCATTTACCGCCTTAACGTAATCAATTTTTGCCAAAGGTTCCTTTTCAATGTTTTCCTTCATTTTTGACACAACAACATCTGCGTCTGTCTCTCCATCAGCAATAAGCTTCTTACATAATTCCACTGTCTGGCTTAATATTAATGCTGCCTTTCTCTCTTCCGGTGAAAGATATGTGTTTCTTGAGCTTTTTGCAAGACCGTCTTCTTCCCTTACAATAGGGCATCCGATAACTTCAATGTCCATATTTAAATCCTGCACCATATGTTTAATTATGGCTAACTGCTGAGCATCCTTTTCTCCAAAATAAGCACGATCAGGCTGTACAATATTAAATAATTTATTTACAACAGTACATACACCTCTGAAATGTACCGGTCTGCTAAGTCCACATAATTCTTCTGTAAGCACTGACATATCTACATATGTGCTAAAGTCATCGTGATACATTTCTGATGGTTCCGGATGGAATATTAAATCTGCCCCAAGGCTTTCACAATATTTACTGTCTTTTTCCAAATCTCTCGGATAACTTTCTAAGTCCTCAGTGGGACCAAACTGCATAGGGTTTACAAAAATACTTACTACAACTCTGTCATTGTTGTTTCTTGCAGCTGTAATAAGGCTTCCGTGTCCCTCGTGTAAATATCCCATAGTAGGCACAAATCCTACTGTTTCTCCATTTTTCTTCCACTGTTTTGCATAATCTCTTACTTCTTTAACTGTTGTTACAACCTTCATTTTTTTATCTCCTTAATATAATTTATCAATTATCTCATCATCAATTTTGTATGTGTTTTCTTCCTTCGGAAAGCTTCCATCACCAACTGCATTGATGTAATCTGTAAATGCCTGTTTCATTACTTCACCTACATTGGCAAACTGTCTTACAAATTTTGGAACATAGTCTGTAAACATTCCCAACATATCCTGATATACCAATACCTGTCCGTCACATCCGTTTCCGGCACCAATTCCAATAGTTGGAATATCAAGCATTTCCGTAATTTTTGTTGCCAACTTGGCTGGAACTGCTTCAAGAACAACCATGGTAGCTCCTGCTGCCTGTACCGCCTTTGCATCTTCAATTAATTTTCTTGCAGCAGCTTCCGTTTTTCCCTGTACCTTAAAACCGCCAAATGCATTAATTGACTGAGGTGTAAGTCCAATGTGGGCGCAAACAGGAATTGAAGCCTTAACTATTGCTTCTATCTGTGGTACAACCTCCACGCCACCTTCTAATTTAACCATGTTAGCGTGTCCTTCCTTCATAAGTCTGCCTGCATTTACCACTGCATCATAAACTGATGTCTGATAGGACATAAATGGCATATCACAAACTAATAAAGTATTCTTAAGACCTCTTGATACTGCTGCGCTGTGGTGAATCATATCCTCCATTGTAACCTGTATGGTATCTTCATAGCCAAGCATTGTATTTCCCAATGAGTCTCCCACTAAAATAGTGTTTACCCCTACTTCTTCCATTAACTTGGCTGTTGAATAATCATAACATGTAAGCATTGTTATTTTGTTTCCATCTTTTTTCTGCTGTAAAAGTGTATTTACTGTATTCTTCATTTCAAAATCTCCTCTATTTTACTATAATCTCTATCCTTATTTTTTCTTTTGGCAACCTCTAACACCTGACGGGACACTGCAATATATGTTTCCCTGTCATTTCCACTAATTGTCGCTAAATGCTTTTTAATGGTATCCGCATCTCCACGCTCTATAGGGCCTGTAAGTGCTTCTACCACACTATTATTTAATATGTGTTTTATATTGCCCCACACTATAGGTGCTAAGGCATCTCCTGCCTCGTCTCTTTCAAATCCGCATTCCATCAGCAGTTTTTCACTTAAATCAATAAGACCTACCACAAGGTTGCTTGCTATTGCTGCTGCCGCATGATACTTAACCTTATCCTTTGCAGAAATAATGCATATCTTATTTCCCATTTTTTCAAATATCTGTCTTATTTCACCTATTTTTTCCGGTGAACCTTCTATTGTAAAATAACTGTTGGAAAGCTCCTTGTATGAATTGTATCTGTCACTTACTGCAAAGAGCGGATGGATAGAATAACCGAAACCTCCCAGTTCCGATATATCCGAAAAGACTTTTGATGATAAAGCGCCACTACAATGGCACACAACTTTTCCACTAATACCTGTTTTCTTTACCTGATTCCAGACCTTCTCAATTGCTCCGTCAGGAACCGTCAAAAACAAGACATCACTATCTCTTACTAAATCCTCAATATTTTTATAAACTGATGACTTTGTAAATTTTGACGCTTCTAAGGCGTCTTCCTTAAACTCACTATAATAGCCGACTACTTCCATTTCATTGTCAGCTAAGTATTTTCCCAGGGAAAATCCGACTTTCCCTGCTCCTATAAATCCAAATTTCATGGGCATCCCTCCTTAACATAATTAATTTCGGGACAATGAGTCTCATTCTAAAAGATATGAGCTGCGCTCACTAGTTTATAGTGAAAAAATAATTATATCGGTATAGTTTCTTTTCTGAATACTATCCGGAGATAAATTTATCACAATAAGGTATTTTATGCAACAAAAAAAGGGAAGTAATTGGTCAATTATTTTCACTAATTACTTCCCATATTTTAATAGTTGTCTAAGAAGTTGTGCTTAACTCCTTTGCTTTTGTATGCGATTACCGTATCAAGATTTACATTTTCAACGCTCTTAAAAATATTCCCCTCCACATATGGATTGGTTTCTTTCATGGTCTTAATAAGCTGCTTTATTTCTAAACGTTTTGATGTATTTTCTCCGTTATTACATGTGGTGCAGGTATCTGTAAACTTGCATGCACACTGAATAAAATGAAGGTCATTGTAATCACGCCATGCTTTTATGTCATCCTCCCTCACTAAATACAAAGGTCTTATAAGCTCCATTCCTTCAAAATTGGTACTATGAAGTTTCGGCATCATAGTCTGCACCTGTGAACCGTAAAGCATACCCATAAGTATTGTTTCAATTACATCATCGTAATGGTGTCCCAATGCAATTTTGTTACAGCCTAATTCCTTTGCCTTATTGTAAAGATGACCTCTACGCATTCTTGCACATATATAGCAAGGTGATTTTTCTATGTTAAACACTGACTCAAATATATCTGATTCAAATATTGTAACAGGAATATTTAATTTTTTTGCATTACCTTCAATTATCTTCCTGTTGGCAGGACTATATCCCGGATCCATAACCAGGTATTCCACGTCAAAATCAAATTTACTGTGTCTTTTTAATTCCTGAAAAAGCTTTGCCATAAGCATTGAATCTTTTCCTCCGGAAATACACACTGCAATCTTATCTCCCGGCAGTACCAGCTGATATTGATTTATTGCCTTTGTAAATTTGCTCCAAATTTTTTTTCTAAACTTCTTCTGAATACTTTTTTCTATGTCTCCTGCCACGGTGTCTTTATTCAGCCTTTCAAGAAGCCACGCCTGATATCCGCCTTCTAAATTGTATGCATTGTAGCCCTTCTGACAAAGATTTTCTGCCACTTCTTCGCTGATTTGTCCCATTTTACAGCAGATAATAATTTTTTTATCCCTGTACTTTTTCGCCTCTTCTTCCACATCTTCCGGCTTTACATTAAGTGCTCCCGGTATGTATCCATGCATATAGGCAATGTTATCTCTTATGTCAAATATAATGTACTTGCTTATCTCTAATCCCTCTAACTGCTGAATGTTTATGTTCATCTTGTCCACCTTAATTGATTTAGTATATGACTTTCCTCCTTCAAATCTGTTATATATATTATCATATTTTAAAAATATTATACAATACTTTCTATTATGAAATTTATCTCCTGATTTTAACCTTCTTCACTTTTGACCACTTCTTTGAATAAATCTTTATCTTTCCTTTAAGTACATAAGACTTTGCCCTAACGTAAAGTTTCTTTTTGTTCTTAAGTTTTTTGCCCTTAATTGTAAAGGATACTTTCTTTACATATTTCTTTACAAGAACTTTTTTAAACTTCTTAGATTTAGAAATCTGTACATAATATCCCTTGGCTTTTTTCACTTTCTTAAGACTTATTTTGATTTTTGATGAAGATTTCTTCTTTATGGCTTTTTTTACTTTCGCTATACCAGGTCTTACCACTTTGGTAAATTGTGATTTTTCTTCATTAATTTTTATTTTAATGCTACCTGTATTAGCCTTCCCACCATTTCCGTCATCAAATGTTGCACCGGCATAATTTGCATTACCATTAAAACTGTAGATTAATTCATTTTGTTATCCGCCACCCCAAACTTCGTAATGCAATTGAAAACTTTATACCACCTATAACGGAAGAATAAAGTAGAACCCATATCAGTCATAAGCTGACATGGGTTCCTTTTGTATTTTTAAATTCTAATTTTTAAGTTTTCTATTTCTTTATTTTTATTGTTTTAACAGCTGACCATGCCCCGTATTTTTTAGAAGTGCCGTTTTTAACATATGCTCTCACCTTAACATAATACTTCTTATTCTTTTTCAGATTCTTAATGTTAAAAGTTGTTTTAGCAGTGTAAATGGTCTTAGTAGTTTTTTTGCTAAACTTTGTTCCTGTAGAGTATTTTACCTCATATCCTTTTGCTCCTGAAAGCTTTTTAAGACTGAGTTTAACACTCTTGTTGTTTTTAGCTCTTGTAATCTTTGTGATTTTTCCCTTACCTGGTGCCTTAACCACCTTCACTGTTTTAACATTTTCATCTAAAACATCCATTACCTTATCATATGCTTTTGCCAAATCATATGCCGCGCTGTAAGTTGCATACACATCACTTTCATCTACATCTGCTGCCTTAGCATACTTATTAATCATTACCTGAATTTTACCCTGTGGATAAACAGTGTAATTATCATAATTTATTGTATCAACCTTTTCCATAAGGTTATCTAAATATTTATCCAGGTCTTTATCCTCTAATGCCGGTGTAGTATAAGGTGCTGTTCTTATGTTATCATATCCTGATGTTTCCTGATAACCGTAAGCTATCTCTATTAACTCTTTTTCGTTGCCATAGCTTGTAAAGAGATTAAAGCCCATGGGCATCTCTTTGTCATATCCCAAAGTTTCATCTGTATCACATAATCCCATTGGAATAGCCATTTCCGGTAATCCTGCTGTTGGTCCGAAATGACTTGTATAATTTGCAGAGTTTGCATAACTTGCATTCTGTGAATCAGCCTCTTTATTAGCAGGCTGTGTATAAGGCACAAACATAACTGCATCAATGCCATTGTCTTTAAGTATTTTATTTACTTCATTTCTAAACTTAAGCCTGTTTGTAACTGCATTTGTGTAACTTTCTAATGACCTTGGATTAGTCATTTCTGCTAGTGAAGTTGCAGGATTTCTTACATATACATTAGTATAATCCACACCATAAGTGTAATTTGTTACTAAATCATACACTGATTTAATTGGTGCATTTTCTCCTAATGAAGCAAAGTAATTATTTAAATCCCATTCAAATACGTTTCCTACTCCTGTATTAGAACGAAGAGACGTTATTAATGAATCAGGAAGAATTTCTGACATATCGACTAATTCTGCTCCGCCCTTCTTCAAATTACTTTTAGCTCTTTCTACTATCTTTTTCATGCATGTTGCTGTTTCTTTTGGATTTTCCACTGCCTCACCTTTGTTGTTATAATAATATCCAAATGAATTCTGAAGGTATCCTATTTTCTTTCCTTTAAGTCCATCTGCCTTTAGATATGATGTATAACCATCTGCCGGTATCATGCTGTCTGAATCTTTAGTCCATGAATCATTGCTATCGGTTCCTGCCATTACGCTTAACATAAGTGCCAAATCCTGTGCACTTCTGCATAGCGGTCCTGCAATATCATTATCAAGACTTAATGGAACTATTCCATCTCTTGATGTAAGTCCTAAAGACACTCTTAAACCAAAAAGGTTATTCATGGTAGACGGTGCTCTTACTGATGAACCGGTGTCTGTTCCAAGACCTGCTGCAGCAAAGTTTGAAGTTATTGCCACACCGGTACCACCTGATGAACCGGCCGGAGTTCTTGTTGTATCATATGGATTATGTACCGCACCGCCTATTGTACTTCTTGAGTTTCTTCCACTTGATGCAAATTCTGACATATTTGCCTTTGCCAAAATAATTGCCCCTGCGTCCTTTAACTTTTTAACTACAAATGCATCATCCGGTGCAATGGAGTTCATTAAAGCCTTACACCCTGCGGTTGTAGGTAATCCTCCAACATCATAATTATCTTTTACTATAATTGGGATTCCATGTAATTTACCCTTTATGTTTCCTTTTGCTCTTTCCTTATCTAACTCTTCTGCCTGAGCTACCGCATCAGGATTTATGGATATTATTGAATTAAGTTCTAATTGCTTATCATATGCATTAATTCGGTCAATATACATTTCCACTAATTCCTTAGATGTAACCTGTCCCTTTTCCATTGCCTGTGTCAGTTCACTTATGGTCGCATCCATTAAATCAATGGTTGTAAACATATTTTCCAACTTTGCCACTTCACTTGGTGTTTCAACCTTTTCAGTTCCGTATACATGATTAGAATTAATATCTAACGCCGGAATTGATGTAGTTGCCAATGCCAATGAAAGTGCTAACGCCCCAAACATTCTCGTAAATCTTCTGTGTTTTCTCATGATTCTTCCTCCTGGCTTATATTTTGATGCAGAAAAAAAGGGAGCTATAAAAAACTTATAACTCCCTTGCTACATCATAGCCACAATTATATCATCATTTTTTTGTTTGTCATCACTAAACCGCATTATTGTTAAAAAATTAACCAAACTGTTTATTAAATAACAAATTTACATATGATTAAAAGTATCTATCCTGATTTTTTAATTATTTTGCTGTTGTTTCTTCAGCTGTTGTTGCCTCTGCTGTTGTAGCTGCTTGTGTTGAAGCCGGCTCTGTAGTAGGTGCTGAACCCTTTTCTACCTTAACATTATCAGCAATAATATCAATAATCTGCTGCATAGCTACCACATACTTTAAGCTGTCTGTACCGTAACTTGCACCATAGTATGAATCATACTGTGCTTCTAATGACTCAACCTCCGTAGAATACTGCTTTGCAAGTTCTTTTGTCTTTTCATCGTAAATCTTGTCAAAGTCTACACCCTCTTTTTTAAGGATTGCAAATGGAATCATCTTAGCCTTCATAGCTTTCTTAACATCATCATCCCAATCTTTGTCTGACATGCTACATGCTTCCTTATATGACTTTAAGTCTGTGTTGTAATTTGACTGGATAAATGATTCAAATAATGATTCATATTCAGTAATTGATTTGTCATTGTATTTAGTTACCTTACACTTATCAACATATGATTCCCAAACGCCGTTCATAATCTTGTTGTTTCTTAAATTCTTCTTTAAGTAATCCTTGTATTCTGAAACCGTTGTAAGCTTCTCTGTGCTGTAATTTTCTTTTACAAACTTATCATTAAGTTCAGGCTTTACTTTTTTCTGAAGTGATTTTACAGTAAATGTAAACCAAACATCTTTTCCTGATAAATCAACATTTTTTCCATCAATCTGAGTTGTTTTGCCATAATTTGATGGGAATTTAAGTTTCTTTGTAAACTTGTCTCCAACCTTATGACCCTTTAATGCTGCAACGAAACCATCAATCATTGTGCTTCCGCCTACTGTTGATGTAGCCATATCAGCTGTCTGATCCTGTGCACTACCACCATCAAATACAACTTTCTTTCCGTTTACTTCTATCTGTCCCTCAAAATCGAATACAACAGATGAGTCATCTTTAACTGTTCCCTTCTTTTCAGTCTTAGTAGTTGAATGACTTGATAAATCTGAATCTATAGATGACTGCACTTCTTTATCTGTTACGGCTATATCATCCTCATATACTACCAATCCCTTATAATCTGCCAATGAGATTGTTCCGTAATCTGTGGCAATTCCCTTTGAGTCCTTTGAAGAACCACATCCTACAAAACTTAATGCCATAGTTGCTGACAAAGCAACTGCTAAAAATTTCTTAAACATTTTACTAGTTTCTCCTCTTTTAAATTTTGTGCTTAGCTTCTAATTTCATACATAATGCATAAAATCAATCGCTCTTTTAACACATATGTCATTAATTTTACCACATTTGTTTAATTATTAAAAGTGTTTATTTTTAATAATTAAACTGTTCGTAAAGATACAAAAAGTACAGATAGTGCTAACAACTATATGTCAACGCTAACTGCACTCTTCTGTTTATATTACGTAAAGATAATATTAAAGCTTCTTTCCTGTAATTTTCTCATATCCTTCGAGATAAATTGCAATTGTTTTGTCTTCAACTTCTTTTGGAAGTGTCCAATTGTTATCCTTGTTTGCCTTAAGCCAGTCTCTTGCAAACTGCTTATCAAATGAAGGCTGTCCATGTCCCGGTTCATATACATCTGCCGGCCAGAAACGTGAACTGTCAGGTGTAAGCATTTCATCACCAATAACAATGTTTCCATTTTCATCCAAGCCAAATTCAAACTTTGTATCTGCTATAATAATACCACGCTCTAATGCGTAATCTGCACATTTCTTATAGAGAGCAATTGTGTAATCTCTGATTTTTGAAGCATATTCCTCACCTTTACCAGGGAATTCCTTTTCTAATACTTCAATACTTTTTTCGTATGAAATATTTTCATCATGATCACCAATTTCTGCTTTTGTTGATGGTGTGTAAATCGGCTCAGGCAATTTATCTGATTCCTTTAATCCCTCAGGAAGTTTAATTCCACAAACTGTTCCATTTTCCTGATAACTTGCCCAACCACTACCTGTAATATATCCGCGGACAATACACTCTATTGGAAGCATCTGAAGTTTCTTGCACATCATGCTGTTTCCATCAAACTTAGGCTGTCTGAAAAATTCAGGCATATCATTTACATCAACTGAAATCATATGATTAGGTACAATATCTTCTGTCATGTCAAACCAGAATTTTGACATCTGTGTAAGAACTGTTCCCTTCTTTTCAATTACATTTTTAAGAATTACATCAAAACAGCTGATTCTGTCAGTTGCAACCATAATAAGGCTGTCACCATTGTCGTAAATTTCCCTAACTTTTCCTTCTTTAATAGGTTTCATTTTGTTTCCTCTCTTTCATTTTATATTCTGCATATCGTGTAAATCCACGAATTGCTTCGTTGCTTCGCAACTTGCGCAATTCTGCACACACTCTGTCTTTTACATATCGTGTAAATCCACGAATTGCTTCGTTGCTTCGCAACTTGCGCAATTCTGCACACACTCTGTTTTTTACATATCGTGTAAATCCACGAATTGCTTCGTTGCTTCGCAACTTGCGCAATTCTGCACACATGCGGATTTTCAAAATTTTCTTGCGAAAATTTTTTCATCCTTATGTGTTTGAAGGTTGTTAATAAAATAACTTTTCTCAGCGAGCTGGAAAAGTTATTTTATTTCAACCTTTGGATTTACACGTTTATTTCCGCGCTCATTCCAAGTATGTCTTTGTTTGCCTCTAAAATAGGATTTATTTCACTGGCAAGGAATTCGTCTACCTGTTCTGGTGAACGTCCCACATACTTACTTGGATTCATGGTTTTCTGAAGGTCTTCTAATGACATGTTGAAAGCTTCATCATTAGCAATAAGTTCAAGGAGGTTGTTATCAAGCCCCTTCTGCTTAACGTTAGCTCCTGCCTCCATTGAAAGTTCACGGATTTTCTCGTGAAGTTCCTGTCTGTCTCCTCCTGCCTTAACTGCATCCATCATAATATTTTCTGTTGCCATAAACGGAAGTTCACTCATAAGTCTCTTTTCAATAACCTTATCATAAACAACCAATCCATCTACAACGTTTAAGTACAAATCTAAAATTCCATCAATTGCAAGGAATGATTCCGGAACACTAAGTCTCTTGTTAGCTGAGTCATCTAATGTTCTCTCAAACCACTGTGTAGCTGATGTAATGGCAGGATTTAATGCTGTAACCATTACATAGTTAGCCAATGAAGCAATTCTCTCGCTTCTCATTGGATTTCTCTTATAAGCCATAGCTGATGAACCAATCTGATTTTTTTCAAAAGGTTCCTCAATTTCCTTTAAGTGCTGTAATAATCTGATATCATTTGAGAACTTGTGAGCACTTGCTGCAATACCTGCTAATATATTAAGAACTCTTGTATCCATTTTTCTTGAATATGTCTGTCCTGATACAGGGAAGCACTTCTCAAATCCCATTTTCTTTGCAATTTTCTTTTCTAATTCTTTAATCTTTTCATGGTCACCCTCAAAAAGTTCAAGGAAACTTGCCTGTGTTCCTGTTGTTCCCTTACTTCCTAAAAGCATCATTCCATCTAATACATAATCTAAATCATCTAAATCAAGCTTTAATTCCATAAGCCATAATGTTGCTCTTTTACCAACTGTTGTAGGCTGTGCCGGCTGAAAATGTGTAAAGGCAAGTGTAGGCTGTGATTTATATTTATCAGCAAACTTAGCTAATTCATTAATTACATTTATAAGTTTCTTTCTAACAAGTTTAAGGGCTTCAGTCATTACAATAATGTCTGTATTGTCCCCAACATAACATGAGGTTGCACCAAGGTGAATAATTCCCTTAGCTTTAGGACACTGCACACCATATGCATACACATGTGACATTACATCGTGACGTACGATTTTTTCTCTTTCTTTTGCAACATCGTAATTAATGTCTTCTGCATGTTCCTTTAACTCGTCAATTTGTTCCTGAGTAATGTTGAGACCTAACTCCATCTCTGATTCTGCAAGGGCAATCCATAATTTTCTCCATGTTTTAAATTTCATGTCAGGTGAAAAAATGTACTGCATTTCTTTACTTGCATATCTCTCTGATAATGGACTGTTATATCTGTCGTTCATAAATCCTCCTTGTTGCGCTTTGCGCTGTTATTTCTGATATACGCCTCTAATATCTTCAGTAGGCGGTTCTAACGGATATTCTCCCGTAAAGCAACCTTTACATATAGCCTGTCCTCCGGACAGTTCCTCTAATCGTTCAACCTTTAAATAACCAAGGCTGTCACAACCGATTACATCTCTTATTTCATCTATGGTTCTATGATTTGCAATAAGCTGATCCTTAGATGGAATATCTGTTCCAAAGTAACATTCACTGATAAATGGCGGTGAACTGATACGCATATGAACCTCTGTAGCTCCTGCATCTCTTACCATCTGCACAATTCTGTCACTTGTAGTTCCTCTTACAATTGAGTCATCAATCATAATAACTCTCTTGCCTTTTACTACTTCCTTTAACACATTTAATTTAACACGTACACTTGACTCCCTGCTTTTTTGCTGTGGCTTAATAAATGTACGTCCCACATAACTGTTTTTAACAAATGCTGTTCCATAAGGTATTCCTGACTGCATTGCGTATCCCATTGCTGCAGCATTTCCTGATTCCGGAACACCAACTACTATGTCTGCATCCACCGGACTGTCCATTGCCAAGAACTTACCTGCCATAATTCTTGAGTCGTAAACATTTACGCCATCAATATATGTATCCGGTCTTGAAAAATATATATATTCAAAAACACATCTTGCCTGTTCATCCGGTTTAAGACACATAGACTTGTCAGAACGTATTCCTTTTTCGTCTATGGTTACTACCTCTCCCGGTTCAACGTCTCTTACAAATTCTGCACCAATAGTATCAAGGGCACAGGTTTCTGACGCAAGAATGTAAGCGTTATCTCTTTTTCCAATGCAAAGGGGTTTAAATCCATATGGGTCTCTTGCACCAATTAATTTTCTAGGGCTGGATACAACTAAAGCATAGGCACCTTTAAGTTTTTTCATTGCATTTACTACTGCCTGCTCAGCTGTTTTGGTTTTGATTCTTTCTCTTGCTATAAGATAAGCAATAACTTCTGAATCGATGGTTGTTTGAAAAATAGCTCCTGTATATGCTAATTCTTCACGAAGTTCATTGGCATTAATAAGATTTCCGTTATGGGCAAGCATCAATGTACCCTTTACATAGTTAAGTACCAATGGCTGTGCATTACCTGGAATGCTGTCACCTGCTGTGGAATATCTGCAATGTCCCACGCCTATATTTCCCTTTAGACTGCTAATATTATTCTGGTCAAAAACTTCATTTACAAGTCCCATTCCTTTTAACAGGTCTACTTTTCTCGGGCCTTTGGTGTCTGATACTGCAATACCACAGCTTTCCTGCCCTCTGTGCTGGAGTGCAAATAATCCATAGTAAATAGTGGAAGCAATATCATTGCCATCAAAATCATAAATACCGAACACTCCACATTCTTCATGAGGCTTATCCGGTTCCCAAGTCATACTAACATCTCTCTGTTCCATTATTTTCTCCCTCAAAAAAATAAAAGAGAAGAATGAAAATAAATCTATTTATTTTTCACCTTTCTCCTTCATAAGTCTAAAATATTTTTCAGTTGCGGCTTTGACACCACGCATACATTATAATTCTAAGGTGAAAGAAAATCAATACTGATTTTGAAGGTGAAGATGCATGCGTAAGATGCGTGTTTTTGAAGCACTTTTGAAGTGGAAGATGCGTGGAAGATGCAAGGGAAATACAAAAGTAATGCTTGATGTGAGGGTTCTGCAATAGTTGAAATTAACTCTAGTGAGGTGTACCGGGCTACTACATAATAAATAAAATATGAATTTCTACCGGGATTTAACTATAAAATTGCTTTTTCCCGGTTTGTTTGACTACTTATAACCGGTGAATGACCGACTCCTGCCAGGATTTCTCTATGAAATTGCTATTTTCCTGGTCATCCTCCATGATTATAACTTGTGAAGCAACAATTTCTACCAGGATATTCTCACAAAATCACAATTTTCCCGGTTAATTGTCTTGCCCATAACTATAAACAAAAAAAGGATCAAATCCTGCCTAATCGCAGAACTTAACCCTTTTATGTTTTGAACTTAATTCTTTTATAGTCATCCGGGAATGATACAATTTAAAATTCCTATAGATTTTTTAAATTGTCCCTGGCATGGGTTCAATCCAAAACACCTATTACCAGAACACCCTTTCCCTATTCCTCTATTTAATTTGCTGTCTTAATTATAAAAGTTCCTTTAATAATTTATTTACCACTGCCGGATTTGCCTTGCCCTGGGTTGCCTTCATAGTCTGACCTACTAAAGCACCAATTGCCTTACCTTTTCCGGAGCGTACATCTTCCACTGCCTTTGGATTTTCCTCAATAACTTTCTTTACTATTTCTCTTAAAGCATCCTCGTCGTTATCCTGCTTCATGCCATGTTCTTCCACGTACTTTTCAGGATCAACGTCGGTCTTAAACATTTCTTCAAAAACTTCTTTTGCAGCGCCTCGGTTGATAACACTATCTTCAATAAGCTTAATAAGCTTTGAGAGATTTGCTGCTGAGAACTTTATCTGGTCAGGATCAATGCCTTCCTCCTTGCAAAGTCTCATTGTTTCGCCCATAATCCAGTTACTTACTTCTTTAGGCTTGTTGCCAAGGGCAACTGTTTCTTCAAATAAATCAGCTAAAGGCTTATACAATGTGATAATATCCGCATCATATTCAGGAAGTTCAAACTTTTCCACATATCTTGCCATTTTTTCGTCTCTAAATTCAGGCTCGCGGGATTTTACTTCCTGAAGCCACTCTTCACTGATAATTACAGGAACTAAATCAGGGTCAGGGAAATATCTGTAATCCTGAGCATCTTCCTTCGAACGCATTGCGTAGGAATACTCCTTTGTATCATCCCATCTTCTTGTTTCCTGAATAACCTTCTCACCTGCTTCAATTAAATCAATTTGTCTTTCCGTTTCATTTTCAATGGCACGGGCAATTGCCTTAAATGAGTTAAGGTTCTTCATTTCAGTTCTTGTACCAAATTCCTTAGCTCCAACCTCTCTCACTGATAAGTTTACGTCAGCTCTCATGGAACCTTCATTAAGCTTACAATCAGATGCTCCAAGATACTGAATAATCAGGCGAAGCTTTTCAAGATAAGCAACAACCTCATCTGCACTTCTCATATCCGGTTCAGATACAATTTCAATAAGAGGCACACCTGAACGGTTTAAATCCACTAATGAGCAATCGTAAAAATCGTCATGAATTAATTTTCCCGCATCTTCCTCCATATGAATTTCATGTATTCTAACCTGCTTAGTTTCTCCATTATCACCCTTGATTTCAACATATCCGTTAGTACAAATAGGCTTGTACAACTGGGAAATCTGATAGTTTTGTGGATTGTCCGGGTAGAAATAATTCTTTCTGTCAAATTTTCCGTTTCTTGTAATGTCACAATTTGTAGCAAGTCCTACTGCCATTGCGTACTCAACCACCTGCTTATTTAAAACAGGGAGTGAACCCGGCATACCTGTACAAACAGGGCATGTATGTGTATTTGGTGCTCCTCCAAATTCCGTTGAACAGGAGCAGAATATTTTTGTTTTCGTTGCTAACTCTACATGAACTTCAAGTCCAATGACTGTCTCGTATGCTTTCATTTTGCTCCCTCCTAATCTCTTTCTTTGGCAATATCACATCTGTTGTAGTCTCTTGACTGTTCAAATGCATATGCTGCTCTTATTATATTATTTTCCTTAAAGCAGTCTCCAATAATCTGCATTCCAATTGGAAGTCCCTTACTATCCATGCCGCAAGGAACCGAGATTCCCGGAAGACCTGCTAAGTTGACGGAAATAGTATATATATCTCCAAGGTACATTTTAATCGGGTCTGACAAACTATCCCCTAACTTTGGTGCTGTAGTAGGTGCCGCCGGTCCGATAATCACATCATACTTAGCAAATGCCTCATCAAAAGCTTTCTTTATTAAGGCTTTTGTTCTAAGTGCCTTTAAGTAATATGCATCATAATATCCTGAACTTAAAACAAATGAGCCAAGCATTATTCTTCTTTTTACTTCCTCACCAAATCCTTCAGAACGTGTTTTTTTGTACATATTGTGAAGACCATTATATTCCTTAGTTCTATAGCCATATTTTACTCCGTCAAATCTTGCAAGGTTTGAGCTTGCCTCTGCTGCCGCAATAACATAATATGCAGGAATGGCATATTCAACCAGACTTAAATCAAACTCTTCAACTATGGCACCTTTTTCTTCTAATACCTTTACGGCATTCATTATGCTTTCTTTTACTTCTTTATCAAGACCTTCTCCAAAATAATCCTTTGGGATACCAATCTTCATTCCCTTCACATCATCTACAAGGGCTGATGCAAAATCATATTTTTCTCTTTTAACTGATGTAGAATCCTTTGAATCATATCCTGCTATTGTTTCAAGAATTGTAGCACAGTCAGTAACATCCTTTGCTACCGGTCCAATCTGGTCAAGAGATGAACCATAGGCAATAAGTCCGTAACGGGAAACTGTTCCGTATGTTGGCTTAATACCTGTTACTCCACAGAAAGAACTTGGCTGTCTTATGGAACCACCGGTGTCTGAACCTAAAGCGTATGAACATTCCTCTGCTGCAACTGCCGCACAGGAACCACCTGAAGAACCTCCCGGAACATGTTCCGTATTAAATGGATTCTTTGTTACTCCATAATAGGATGTTTCCGTTGTACTTCCCATGGCAAATTCATCCATGTTAGTCTTTCCTATTATAATGGCACCGGCTTCTTCTAACTTTAAAACCGCCTCTGCCGTATATGTGGGATAAAAATTTGAAAGAATCTTTGAACTACATGTAGTTAAAACATTCTCAGTACACATATTATCCTTTATTGCCACAGGTACACCTGCAAGAGGTGATGTAAGTTTTCCTGCATCAATCTTTTTCTGCACTTCTTCTGCTTTTTTTAAAATCTCTTCCTTATTTAAAACAGTAACATAACTGTTAATGTTTTCCTCCACTGCTTCAATCTGGGCGAATGCATCAAGAACCGCATCTTTAACCTTAACTTCGCCGCTCTTAATCTTCTTTCCCAGTTCAACAGCTGTTAAACTCATTAAACTCATATACAAATCTCCTAATGTTTATAAAAACTATTATTCTTCAAAAGTTTTTGGAACTACAAAAGCACCATCTCTTTCTTCCGGTGCATTCTTTAATATATTGTCCCTGTCATCGCCATTTGTTACAACGTCTTCCCTGAATACATTGCTGACAGGAAAAACATGACTCATAGGCTCAACACTGCTTGTATCTAATTCATTTAACTTATCAATATAGTCAAGCATTTTTCCCATATCTGCTTTTGCTTTTTCCTTTTCTTCGTCAGACAATTCCAGCTTTGCCAAAATTCCAACATACTCAATTGTTTCATCTGAAATGATATTAGCCATCATTACCTCCTTGTACTATGCCCTCCACATAAAAAGGCATAATTTTTACACTTAACTTATATCTTAAAAAATATCTAATCAAATGTCAATTTTAATTAGAAAGAAGTTAATAATAATTAGTATCATATTCACATCATAATTAAAAATTTGTTACGTTGACATTTTTCGTCACGGGACTTATACTAACTCTATCTATGTGATTATGGATAAAAGAAACTATTAATAAGGAGAAAACAATGAAACTTATTATTCAGGTGCCTTGTTATAACGAGGCAGAAACTTTGGAAATCGCTTTAAATGATTTGCCTAAACACATTGACGGTATTGACACAATAGAATACTTAATTATCAATGACGGTAGTGCGGATAATACTGTAGAAGTTGCAAAGAACTGGGGAGTAAACTATGTAGTAAACTTTAAACAGAATAAAGGCCTGGCTAAGGGATTTATGGCAGGACTTGATGCATGTCTTAGAAATGGTGCAGATATTATTGTAAACACTGATGCTGATAATCAGTATTGCGGAGATGATATTGAGAAACTTGTTCGTCCTATCTTAGACGAAAAAGCTGACATTGTAATAGGTGAACGTCCTATTGATAACACGGCACATTTCTCACCTTTAAAGAAAAAACTTCAGCATTTAGGAAGCTGGACTGTAAGAGTTGCATCTCATTCAGATATTCCTGATGCTCCTAGCGGATTTAGGGCATACAGCCGTGAAGCTGCTATGAGACTTAATGTTGTAAATGAATACACATATACTTTAGAGACTATTGTTCAGGCAGGAAGAACAAAGATGGCAATGACATCTGTTCCTATCAGAACTAACCCTGAACTTAGAAAATCAAGATTATTCAGTAGTATGTTTGGTTACGTTAAGCGTTCCACTGTTACTATTGTAAGATCATTTATGATGTACAAGCCTCTTAAGTTCTTTGGAATTATAGGTGGAATCCTTTTTCTTTTAGGTGTTGCCCTTGGAATAAGATTCCTTGTATATATGTTTATGGGAAGTGGAAATGGTCACATCCAGTCGCTTATATTAGCAAGCACATTCATTCTTATGGGTGTTCAGACATTTATTATTGCACTTCAGGCTGACAACATTGCCGCTAACCGAAAGATTCTTGAGGATGTACAGTATCATGTACGTAAATTAGATTATGATTCTGAAAAAGATAAACAGGAGCAGAAATAAATGAGAGACGTTTTTATCGGCATTACTGCAGCTTCATACAGTGGTAACAAGGGAGCTGCCGCAATGCTTCAAAGTTCAATAAAGCAGTTGCATGATATTTACGGCGACAGACTTAACATTAATCTTATGTCTGTGTATCCGGGCGAGGACAAAAAGCAGTTGCCTTACGACTTTATTAATATAACTTCTACCAAACCGGAACAGCTTCTATTTATAGCTTTTCCTTTGGCCGTTTTATATAAGCTTTTAAAATGGTGTCCTCCTATAAAAAAACTTATTGCAAAAAATAAAATAATAAAAACTTACTTAAAAACCGATTTGGTTGTAGACGAAGCAGGTATTTCTTTTGTAGACAGCCGTGGATTTGTAATGAACACATACGCTTTTGTATGTGCCGCTGTTCCTATGCTTGTAGGAACTCCCGTTGTTAAATATTCACAGGCTCTTGGTACTTTCAAAAATCCATATAACAAATTTCTTGCTAAATGGATTTTGCCAAAGTTAAAACTTATCTGTGCCCGTGGTCAGAAAACCTATGATAACCTTATGGGCATCGGCGTTAAGGATAATGTAAAGCTCTGCGCCGACGGAGCTTTTTCCATGGAAGACAGTCCATATTGGAATGAGGAAGTAAACAGGGTTTGCAGTGAAGATTCTTTTTACAATGACAATGTTGTGGGGCTTTCCATTAGTTCAGTTGTGGAGAAGAAATGTACAAAAATGGGAATTGCCTACAAGGATACCATGGTTTCTTTTATTAACTGGTTAAATTCTAAAGGATATAATGTTGTTCTAATTGCCAATGCTGCAAGAGTTAACAGTGAAAAGTCAAGAAACAATGACCTGATGGTGGGAGATGCCATTTATGCTGATGTAGCTGACAAGGATAAGGTTCGCTGGTATCACAAGGAAATGGATGCAGAAGAAATCAGGGCATATATCGGAAAATGCCGTTTTCTGGTAGCTTCAAGATTCCATGCCATGATTGGTTCCCTTGAGCAGAAGGTTCCTGTACTTCTTATTGGCTGGAGTCATAAATATCAGGAAGTTCTTGATATGTTTGAGCTGGGTCAGTACGCCATTGACTTTTCTAAATTGGAATTGTCAGAGCTTGAAAAAAGCTTTAACGACTTTGTTTCAGCAGAAGATGATATTCGTAAAAAGCTTGACAAAAATCTTGACAGTGTTCTTGCAAGTTCAAGAAATAATATTAAATACATTAGCGAAATCATTGACGAAATTATGGCAAAGCCTTACAAAAAAGCTAAACTTCTGGATTTTAAAAATCCTGATAAATATATCGGTCCTCATATAGGATGTAAGAAGGGATATGGAACCAATGAGGGAATCAGAGCCAATGCAGCTTCCGGCGGTATGGTTACATCATTACTTTGTAATCTGTTAAAGCACGGAGACATTGATGGTGCATGGGTAACTAAAACTGATTTTGTAAACGGTGAATTAACATACAAGACTTATGTTGCAACTACTGAAGAAGAAATACGCGATGCTTCATCTTCTGTTTACATGACTATTCCTCTTCTAAAACATATTGATGTAATAAAGAATTTTAACGGAAAAGTTGCGGTTGTTATGACACCTTGTATGCTTCGTGGATTAGATGCCATACTAAAAAAGGACGATGCTTTAAGAGAGAAGGTTGTTCTTAAACTTGGATTATATTGCAGTGGTACCCACTCACCAAAAGCTACTACTCTTTCCATGGAGAAGTCAGGCATTCCATCTGAGGATGCTACCCGTCTTTATTACAGACGTGGACATTGGCGTGGTACCTCAAGTGTTATATACAAAGACGGCAGCGAAAAGCAGTTTTCATATTCAAAAACTATTTGTGCTTACAAAAATGCCTACTTTTTTGAAAAAGACAGTTGTATGTACTGTCAGGATCACTATGCTAATTCCAGTGATATAAGCTTTGGTGATATTTGGCTTAAAGAAATGAAGGGCAATCCTATTAAACACACAAGCTGTGTTATCAGAACTCAGAAGGCTTATGATTTTCTTGAACGTGCCATTAAAGACGGTGACATTTATGCAGAGCATATTAGCGACAGAGATATGGTAAGAAGCCAGAAACGTGCTTTAGTATTTAAGTTTAATGCTGCTAAGGCTAAGATGAATGCCGCACTTGATACCTCTGATAAATGTAAATGGAATCACAGGCTTGCCTTCCGTCTTGCAGAAAAGAACAAAAAGTATTCAGAAAAGCACTACGATAAGCTTGCTAAAAAACCAACCTGGTTTATTTACTACTATATGTGCTTTATAAGGGTACTTCTAAGTTTTTAGGAGATTATAATGAAACAATATTTTAAAAATAACAAAGATAAAATTCTCAAAATAAGTAAAATTGTTTTCCTTATTCTTGTAGTGATTTTTCTTGCAAAATATTTTGCCACAAACATTGATGACATTAAGAAGCTTGATTTTAAAATGAACTGGGGTGTTTTTGCCCTGTCAATGATTTTCTATTTTATTTACAAGATAACTCTTGCGTCACTGTGGCATTATATAACTTATTTAAATGATTCATCTATTAAATATAAGGATGCGGTAGTCAGCTATCTTTACTCCATTCTTGGGAAATACATTCCGGGGAAGGTCTTTATGTTAGCTGCACGTATTCCGGCATACGAAAAAGCCGGAGTTAAAATGAGAAAAGTTACTATATGCTTTTTCCTTGAAAACATATGCACTCTCTTAGGAGCTGCTTTTCTCTTTCTTATATCTCTGTTCTTTTTCCCTAATGCAGTTTTAAAGGATTACATGTGGGCAGTTGTTGCTCTTATTGTTGTTTTCTTTATCTGTATTAATCCAAAGATTATTAACTTCTTTTTAAGAATCCTTGGAAAAGCCATTAAGAAGGATGATATGGAAATTCCAATGACATATCTTCAGATGATTAAGGTTGTTGTTTTATTTATTGGTAACTGGCTTATAGTGGGAATGGGATTTTACATGCTTGTTTATTCCATTTATCCGGTTCCAATCAGTGAAGCCCTTTACTGTGGTGGAATTTATGGATTGTCTGCAATAATCGGTATTCTCGCCATTTTCACTGTTTCAGGTCTTGGAGTAAGAGAAGGTATCATTGCTGTTGGACTTGCTCTTATAATGCCTAAAAGCTACGTTGTAATCGTATCTATTATTTCAAGATTATGGGCAACTGTGGCAGAGCTTATACTTATTTTCATTGCCTTTATAATAACTAAGATTATGGCTTTTAGGGAAAAGAAAAACATTGCAAGCAAATAAAATTATTTAATACAGATTATATAAAATACTGAAGTGGAATTTTCTCATTTCAGTATTTTTTTCATTGAAAAAAGCTTCTCTTGTATGTATAATATCCTTATAGTTATGGTCGGAATAAAACTAAATATTTACAAGCAGGGAGGACAATTCTATGATTAAAAACAAGATTGTTAAATATTATGCCAGAAAAGACAGAAATATTGCCATTAAGGTAATTAACGGTCATTTTGTTACTACACATTCACACTTAAATTATTATCTGGATATGACTACCATGAAAACCCGTCAGAACGAGGCTGAACGTATCGCCATTGCTCTAAAGGATTACTACAATGTTATGGGAAAACCTATCGATACTATTGTATGCCTTGACAATTGCGAAGTCATAGGTGCATTTCTTGCCAGTGAACTAAGCCGTTCCGGAGTATTATCCATGAACGCCCACAAGACTATTTATGTGGTTACTCCTGAGTTTAATGCCAACGGTCAGATGATTTTCAGGGATAATTTAAAGCCTGAAATTTACGGAAAAAATGTACTGCTTCTTTTAGCTTCTGCCACTACCGGCAAAACAGTAAGAACCAGTATTGAATGTATTGAATATTACGGTGGTATTCTTCAGGGGATATCCGCCATTTTCAGTGCTGTAGATTCCATTGACGGACACAGAATCGATGCTTTGTTCAGAGCTGAGGATATTCCAAACTATGAGGCATATCCATCCCATGACTGCCCTATGTGTAAAGCCGGTCAGTCTGTTGATGCCTTAGTAAACGGCTACGGATATAGCGAAATATAAAGTAAATAATTGTGATAATATAAAAATGCCCAGGTTGTATAAGGCATTGCAATGATAGAAAAAAAGACTTTGACTGTAATCAGCCAGAGTCTTTTTCTATGTCTAAAGTCCGCACAATAAAAAATGATGTAGTCCGTGTTATTCGGATTACATCACTCTTTTTAAATATGATATTATTAACTCCCGGAAAAATATATTTTTTATATTTCTACATTAATTTGTCATCATAAACAGCTCTTTCACCGCCAATATATTTTGGTCTTACTCTTGCTGCCAAAACCAGGGCTTCTCCTAACTTATTGTTTTCCAGACGTACCGGAACTGCAACCTTCTTTAAATGCATTCCTATAAGAGTGCCGCCAATGTCAATTCCTGCATCAGCCTTTATTTCTTCCACCACAACAGGATTCTTAAATGTCTTATACGCCGTAGTTCCAAAAGAACCACCTGCCTTTGGCTGTGGCACAACGTTAACAATTTCTGCAAAAGGAACTGCTTCTCTCTCCACTACTATTGCCCTGTTAAGATGTTCACAACACTGTGCTGCTAAGTATATTCCCTTTTCTTCCAGCACACTGTACAATCCTTTAAACAATGCCTTGGCAACTTCCAAATTAGAATTGCTTCCTATTTTGTCACCACAAACTTCACTAGAGGAGCATCCCACCACAAGAATCTGTCCTTTTTTTAATTTTGCCTTTTCTATAATTTCATTGGCAATATTTTCTGCCTGCTTTGTAATTTCTGAATACATAATAGCCTCCTCTTTTAATGTATAAAATTCTTCCACATCAACATACATTATAGCAGTGAATGGTATTATTAATATGCCCAATTTATGCAAAAATTATATTATCAGTTTTAAGATTCTGCGTAGAAAATAGCACAGTCTACAGCCTTTTTCCATCCTGCAATTTTCTTTTCCACAATATTTTCATCCATTTTTCTCTGGAATCTTCTGTCAATTTCCATATTCTCCACTATCTCCGCCTTACTACTCCAATATCCTGTAGCAAGTCCTGCAAGATACGCCGCACCAAGGGCTGTAGTTTCTATTACTTTAGGTCTTGCAACGGTCTTTCCTGTAATGTCTGACTGAAACTGCATTAAAAGATTGTTTGCACAGGCTCCACCGTCAACCTTTATGGAGGTTATTTCATCTCCGAAATCCTGTTCCATTGCCTTTAATACATCATATGTCTGGTATGCAAGAGATTCCAGGGTTGCCCTTACAAAATGCTCCCTTTTAGTGCCTCTTGTTATTCCCACTACTGTTCCTCTTGCTTCCTGTTTCCAATATGGAGCTCCCATACCGGTAAATGCCGGAACTACATACACTCCTCCTGAATCTGAAACCTTTGAAGCCACATCCTCACTGTCTGATGCATTGTCAATCATTCGCATTTGGTCCCTTAACCACTGAATGGATGCACCTGCCACAAACACACTGCCTTCTAAAGCGTACTCTGCCTTATCTGTAGATGCGGCAATGGTAGTAATCAAACCGTTTTTTGACTCTACCGGAGTATTGCCCGTATTCATTAACAAAAAGCATCCTGTCCCATATGTATTTTTTACGTCTCCCCTGTTAAAGCACCCCTGTCCGAAAAGTGCTGCCTGCTGGTCTCCTGCCACACCGCTTATAGGAATTTTTTTGCCCAAAATATCCTCTTTAGTATATCCGAAGACTCCGCTGGAAGGCTTTACCTCCGGTAACATATTTTGGGGAATATCAAGAATTTTTAGCAAATCTTCATCCCACTTTAACTGTTTTATGTTAAAAATCATGGTTCTTCCTGCATTGGTGTAATCTGTAGCATGAATTTCACCGCCGCTTAATTTCCACATAAGCCATGAATCAATTGTTCCAAATAAGAGCTGCCCTTTTTGCGCCTTAACCTTTGCTCCCTTAACGTTGTCTAATATCCATTTAATTTTTGTTCCTGAAAAATATGCATCAGGCACCAAACCTGTTTTTTGTCTTATTTCGTCCTTATAGCCTTTAGCTATTAAATCATCAACTATATCTGCCGTTCTTCTGCACTGCCATACAATTGCATTATATATAGGTTTTCCTGTATCTTTGTCCCAAACCACTGTGGTTTCACGCTGATTCGTTATTCCTATGGCCTCTATATCCTCTCCTGTGGCTCCTGATTCCTTCATTACCTCTTCCATGGTGAGAAGCTGTGTCATCCATATTTCCTCAGGATTGTGCTCAACCCAGCCGGGATTAGGAAAAATCTGTTCAAATTCTTTATTTGCCTGGGCTATAATTCTGCCTTTTTTATCAAATAAAATAGTTCTTGAGCTGGTGGTTCCCTGGTCTAATGCCATAATATATTTTCCCATGTTCATCCTCCGTACATTAATAATCTCTAACAGAATAATTGTAATTCATTTTAATTAATTTGGCAAACTTTAGGCAATAAAAAAAAAGCTGCCATATTTGCTTTTTTGCATCTATGACAGCCAAATCTATTTAAAGCAACAGGTAAATACCTTATTGCCTGCTGCACCCTATAAATACAGCCAATAGACTTTTCATAATCTTATTCTATTCAGTTTTTAGTTAAGTGTTACTGTTAATCTTCATAATTAATAAAATTTAACGGGTCAACAGTTTCACCATCTTTAGCTATTCCAAAGTAGACATTGTCTCCTTCTTTTGTGTAATATCTTGTAGGAGAATTAACATAAGCAATTGTCTGACCTGCCTCAACATAATCTCCGGCTGCCACCTCAGGATTTACTATCTGTCCATAGGTTGCAATATACCCATTACCAATTGCCTGATTTATGCATACTCCCAACTCGTCATCTTCATCAATAGCAGTAATAACTCCGGCTGCTGCCGCTTTAATTGCAGTACCCTTAGCACTTTGGATTACAATGCCCGGATTACACTTGTATTCATTTAATGTTGAATAATATACAGTGCTTTCCATATCATAAGGGATTAATATGCTTCCCTCTACCGGCCACAACAACTTACTGTTTTTGTCAAATTTAAGAGATTTTATTTGTGCTGCAGCAGCTTCTGACAAGCCATACATATAATCATCACCTTTGGCATTTGATTCAGTGTTTTCGTCTACTACCTTATTTGCATCTGCTACATTAGTGTCATTTTTTACCGTTCCAAAGTAGCTTTCTAAATCTGCTACACGGTCCCCTTCTGTTGTTGTTTCTTCAACTACATTCTGTGCTGCTTCTACATTTTTATCATCTGCAGTAGTTGCAACGTTTTCTGCTTTTTTTAAATTAACGACATTTCTCTGACCTTTCTGTCCTATAAAATATGTTCCTGTGGCCACTACTGTTAATGCCATCACGCAGACAACGATTGCTGCAATAAATTTCTTATCCATACTCATCACCTCATTGATAGTATGACCGCTATATTACAAATTTATGCAATTAATTTTAATTTTCCACTATAGAAGCATCATAAAACCTTTCCAAAATCTCCTTCCAGGTTTTTCCTTCCCCTGCAAGGCCTGCACCATATGTAAGACTCATTCCAAAGCCATGACCTACACCTTTTGTGGTAATTCTTATCCCCTTTTCATATTCTTCAATAGTCATGTCAGTGGATTGCAATCCCAGAGCTTTTGCAAAAACACCTCCTTCCACAACCGTATCTCCGATTTTTACAATTTTCACATAGCCGCTTTTGTCCCTGTTGCTAATATCAATAAGCCCTAACAGCTCCTTTGTACTAACATTTTTGTCCACAAAAATTTCCTTCTTGTCTTTATAGGCTATAATTCCCTGTTCCTTAAGCACATTTCCAAACTCCCCGGTTTCAAAATATTTTATTCCTATGTAATTTTCCTGCTGAATATCATTCCCGCATTTTTCTCTTTTTAAGTATTCATATTTTTTTCCCAGAACTTCACTGCCACTTCTGGTTTGTCCGTTACTGGTTTGATGAAATAGAGGAAGTATTATCTCACCATTACTTTTTAACACCATGCCATTTGTTTTTTTAATAATTCCATATAAGTATTGTGTATTTTCTCTGTAGGGTATGCTTTTTCCCATTCCTGATATGTTACATAATATTCCCCTTATATTTCTCAAATTATTCTTTTTATATTTAGCAAACCACATCTCCCTCAGCTTTCCATAGCTTATATAAGGTAAGGACAATTCCTTTGCATTTATTGAGTCCTTCTTTCCCATTTTATTTATAATATATGTTCTTATTACCACCGCCTGTGCCTTTAATAGCTCCTGAGGGCTGTCAATAGGTAACTGCGCCATTAATACACAGGGAATAAAATATTCTACATCTATTTTTTTTGTAACTGTATCATCAGATAAGATTACATACTTACCTGACAAAACTATATTATTATCATTTTCCGGTTTGCTATTAATCCTGCCTAAAAGCATTGTAAGTATCACCGGAAATAATATAACTAAGGCTCCATACAAAATTACATATTTAGTTTTTACTTTAATCTTTTTTCTCCCATATATGTGTTCTTTATAATATATTTGTAATGATGTCAAAAAAGACGTGTACATATTACATTACAAAAGATACTTATTTACCATTTTTTCTAAAATAATCATATTGAGCGGTGAATCTGATGCCTCTAAGGTTATCAGCAGTTTTTCCCCGGGATATATTTCATTTTTCTGAAAACATTCTATTTTCTTTATTGCATTTTTCGCATATTCATAATCATCCATCATTCCAAAATGCTCCAGATAATATTCTTTTTTTGTTCTTACATTGAGTATTTTGAAATCCGGCACCACATATCCATATCCCTTTAAATACAAGGGTTGCTCGTAAACATATGGTATTTTCTTCATATATAATTTATCAGCAATTATCTTTTCAGACTTTGAGCGAACCGCCTCCCCTTTTTCAGTTATTATTGCATTATCTCCACCAATTAAAATATACTTTTCACTTACTTTACTCATGTTTTGTTCTTTTAATTCATTCTGCTCCTGTTGCCATGTAACAGCATATTCTTTATCTGATAATACATAAGGGGTTATAAACATTTTTTTCTTGTGAGAAATATCTTCATACGCCTTCATTGTCTCTTTAAACTCATATTTGTTTAGCATATTCTCTATACAATTCCGATTATTTTGAATAATTGTCCATACCCTTTTTTCATATTCTTTCTGAACAAGCTTCGGAATTATGTCCTTATTACTTTTATTAATATATTGTCGGGTTCCGTCCTCTCTTTGCCAGTAATACTGATATGTATTTTTATTTTCAATAGCATAAATACTGCCCTTAGGAGCATATCTTAATTTCTTTTCACATTTACAAAATCTAGAATCCTGTAATTATCCTTATTTCACTTAAAATCAACAGAAACCGGCAGATAAGCCTCTCATAACACATTTGCCCCAGTATGTAGCATCTCCTCAACCTGCCTTAGCTCACAAAAAAAGATATATGCAGCCCTTAAACACTGCATATATCTTTTTTATAATTTCATATATTCAATTAGTCCATCTTTACTTCAACTTTTTGAAGATGCCATATATCATCAACATATTCTTCAATTGTTCTGTCAGATGTAAACTTGCCTACATTTGCAACATTAAGTATAGCTGATTTAGCCCAGCCTTCTTCGTTTCTGTAAGCTTCTTCTACCTTCTTCTGTGCTTCTGCATAAGAACGGAAATCCTTTAAAATGAAGTATCTATCAGCAACACCTGTCTCTTCTTTGGTAAGAAGTGAATTGTAAATAGGTCTGAACAATTCAGGATTCTGTGGTGAATAGAAGCCGTTAATTAACTGCATAAGCACTCTTCTAATATCCATATCTGAATTGAAAATTTCCATTGGATCATATCCGCCGTTATTTTCATAACTAATAACTTCATCAGATGACATACCGAAAATAAATGCATTCTCTGCACCAACTTCTTCAACAATTTCCACATTAGCTCCATCCATTGTTCCCAATGTTAAAGCACCGTTTAACATAAACTTCATATTACCTGTTCCTGAAGCTTCTTTAGATGCAGTAGAAATCTGTTCGCTGACATCAGATGCTGCAAATATAATTTCTGCATTTGATACACGGTAATTTTCAATAAATACAACCTTAATTTTTCCGTTGATTGATGCATCATTATTAATAACATCAGCAACACTGTTTATTAATTTAATTGTAAGTTTTGCAATCTTGTATCCTGCTGCTGCTTTAGCTCCGAAAATAAATGTTCTTGGATAGAATTCCATTTCCGGATGATCTTTAATCTGATTGTACAAATACATAACATGCAAAATATTAAGTAACTGACGTTTATATTCGTGAAGTCTCTTAACCTGTACGTCAAATATTGATCTCGGGTCTACTTCAATTCCGTTATGCTGCTTAATATATTTAGCCAGACGTAATTTATTCTGATATTTAATATTCATAAACTCTGCCTGTGCCTTTTTATCATCAGCATAAATTTCAATTCCCTTAATCTTTGGAAGGTCTGTTATCCAGTCATCTCCCACCTTATTTGTAACCCAGTCAGCTAAAAGTGGATTTGCATGAAGTAAAAATCTTCTCTGAGTGATTCCGTTTGTTTTGTTATTAAACTTCTCCGGCATCATTTCATAGAAATCTTTAAGCTCCTGCTTTTTAAGAATTTCAGTATGAAGCTTTGCAACACCGTTTACTGAATAACCTGCACAAATAGCAAGATGTGCCATTTTAACCTGACCATCATAAATAATAGCCATCTTTGCAACCTTTTCGTGATTTCCAGGATACTTCTGCTCAATTTCCTGACAGAATCTCCTATTGATTTCCTCAATAATCTGGTAACATCTTGGAAGAAGTCTTGAGAACAATTCAATTGGCCACTTTTCAAGAGCTTCGCTCATAATTGTATGGTTAGTATAAGCTACGCACTTTGTTGTAACTTCCCATGCGTCATCCCATCCTAAATAATATTCATCCATTAACAGTCTCATAAGTTCTGCTACTGTAAGAGTCGGATGTGTATCGTTCATCTGGAAAACTACTTTTTCATATAATTTCTTTATATCATCATGATTTTTCAAATATTTTTTAATTGCTGTCTGAAGTGAAGCAGAAACAAAGAAATACTGCTGTTTAAGTCTAAGTTCTTTTCCTGCATAATGATTGTCATTAGGATAAAGAACTTCTGTAATTGTCTTTGCCAGATTTTCCTGCTCAACTGCTGCCATATATGCACCCTTGTCAAACTCTTCAAGGTTAAAATGTACAACAGGCTCTGCATCCCATATTCTAAGGGTATTTACTACATTATTTCCATATCCAACTATAGGCATATCGTAAGGAACAGCCATTACTGCCTGATATCCTTCCTGAACAAAGAAGTTTCTTCCATCCCTGTATTCAATATTAACGTGACCACCAAATCTTACTTCACATGCATATTCTTCACGTTTAATTTCTAACGGATTAATATGTCTTAACCAATCCTCCGGAATTTCCTTCTGGAATCCATCTTCAATCTTCTGCTGGAACATTCCGTATTTATATCTGATTCCACATCCATATGCCGGATAATTAAGTGTGGCAAGGCTGTCAAGGAAACATGCTGCAAGTCTTCCAAGACCACCGTTTCCAAGAGCCGCATCAGGTTCCTGATCCTCAATAACATTAAGGTCAAGTCCTAATTCCTCAATTGCTTCCTTAATTTCATTTCTGCTTGATAAATTGATTATCATATTGCCCAATGCTCTTCCCATGAGGAACTCCATAGAAAGGTAATAAAGTGTTCTCCCATCCGCTTTATCATATGCCTTCTGTGTAGCAATCCACTGGTCAATTACAATATCCTTTACTGCGTAAGCAACACATACAAACTTATGTCTGTCACTTACTTCGTCTAAAGTCTTACGATAGAGCATTTTTGCCTCATCCTTAACTCTACGCTTAAACTCTGACTTGAATTCTTCCTCTTTACTAACTAAATTCTTACTTGCCATTTTCTCTCCATTTCCAATTAGGGGA
>NZ_CAKVZL010000003.1:0-60829 GCF_934835595.1 Eubacterium sp. AF15-50 | reverse complement strand
GAATGGCTATGGCATTTACAGGAATTAGATTATTCCATCACTAAAATAAACATGTTAACTTTTTGTGTCCTCTATGGCTTTACTCATATTTTTCTGATAGAATGTTTGAGTATGAGTTTTTAATACGGAGGATATAATATATGAATATTTTATTTTTCCTTACTCCAAAGGAGAATGTTTCACATGTTGAAGAAGATGATACATTCAGACAGGCTCTTGAAAAAATGGAGCATCACGGATACACAGCCATTCCCCTTTTAGGTAAGGACGGAAAATACATAGGAACTATTACAGAAGGCGATTTGCTTTGGTGTTTAAAAAGCAATGACTTTCCTTCCCTTAAGCAAATGGAGGGAATCCCCATTACATCCATAAACCGACGAAGGGATAACAAAGCCATCCACATTTCAGTTTCTATGGAAGAATTGTTTGATAAAATAACCAATCAGAACTTTGTGCCTGTGGTAGATGATAATAATGTGTTTATTGGAATTATAACCCGAAAAGATGTTATCCTCTATCTGGCAAATAAGTTAGATGAAAAAATTAATTAACCTAAAAAAACGTATATTCCTTTTCCAGGGATATACGTTTTTTATAAGTATTTAATTTTGATTTTAGCCTAATGCCACATCTAATGTCATCATAATTGTAAATCCCAAAGAAAACATTAAAGTTCCAATATTAGAATGTTTTCCTTCTGACATTTCAGGAATCAATTCTTCTACTACCACATATAACATGGCTCCTGCTGCAAAGCTTAGCAAGTAGGGTAGCACCGGAACAATTATCCCAGCAGCCAAAATAGTTAAAACTGCTGCTACCGGTTCCACCACCCCTGAAAGAACTCCATATATAAATGCCTTTGTCTTACTTTCGCCTTCTGCCTTTAACGGCATGGATATAATGGCACCTTCCGGGAAATTCTGTATTGCAATTCCAATTGCTAAAGCTAATGCCCCCATGGAAGATATTTCACTATTAGGCATAAGCATTGCCGCAAAAACTACTCCTACAGCCATCCCCTCCGGAATATTATGAAGTGTAACAGCAAGGACAAGCATTGTAGTTTTTTTTAGTTTCACATGAGGTCCTTCTGCTTCGTTACTGTTCATATGCAAGTGGGGAATCGTTTTATCTAATAAGAGTAAAAACAATATCCCTACCCAAAATCCAATTACAGCAGGGACAAAGGAAAGCTTTCCCATACTTTGCGACTGTTCTATAGCCGGGATAAGCAAACTCCATATTGATGCTGCCACCATTACTCCTGCCGCAAATCCTGTAAGTGCCTTCTGCACCTTTATATTTAAATTCCTTTTCATAAACAGTACACATGCTGCTCCAAGAGATGTTCCTGCAAAGGGAATTAAAATTCCTCTAATTACCTCTAATTCCATTACGTCTCCTTTTTTATTTTAATTTTTCAAAATTATTCCATACATTTTTCTATCTTATTTTAACATACTATTAAAGTCAATGATTTATGTTAAAAAAGGAGGAAACATGGATATTTCAGAAAAAGAACTGTCAGTTGTTCAGGATTTATTAAATGAAGAGGAACTTTTAGTTAAAAAGTTTCAGATGCTTGCAAATCACAGTAAGGATGAGACTATAAAACAGCAAATGTTAAGTATCGCCGACAAGCATCAGGGACATTTTAATGAAATTTATTCTTATTTGAAATAATTGGAGGATTTTAAAATGAACGAAATTTATACAGAAAAGGAAATTTTAGGTGATGCCCTTAATACTGAAAAAAATGCCACTAACCTTTATAATTTAGGTGCTAACGAATGCGTCCATGACAATCTTCGTGAAACTATGCTTAACCTTTTAAGCAAGGAACACGAAATTCAGGTAGATGTATTTAATCAGATGCACACTATGGGATTTTATCCTACACCTGCCGCAGAAAGCAAGAAAGTTCAGGAAGCAAAAACCAAATTTGAATGTGGATATAAAGCCATCTAATTTTTATTAAAAAAAGCTATTGTCCTAGGGTACGTTTCCAAAGTCATACTTTGGCAAGTCCCCTTAGGATGCAATAGCCTCTTTCTAATTAAGCTTAAAACTCATATTTTCTAATTTCACAGTTTTTAATGCCAAATGCTGCAAACTCTTCATTTGTCATATCGTAAAAATACGAATTTACCACTCTTGATATTCCATTATGAGCAACCAACAGATATACCTTATCCGGCTGTTGCTTGATTTCATCTAACAAATTATATATTCTTTGTGCCAGGTGTAACATTGTTTCACCGCCATCAAAACTACATATAAAATTTGTTTTTGCCACTTTAAATTCTTCACCATTTCTGGCTGTTGATTCATATTTTCCAAAATTCTGTTCCGTCAGTCTCTTTTCTTCCCTCATAGGTATTCCCGTAATCCGGGAAATATGCTTTGCCGTATCTGCGGCACGGGATAATGGGGAATATAATATTTCATCAATATGTATTCCCTGTTGTAATATTTTTTCGCCCAGCTCCTTAGCCTGACTGTGTCCTAACTCTGTCAGACCTATATCCGTTGCTCCACAAATTTTGTTTTCAACATTCCAAAAGGTCTGTTCATGTCTTGTAAAATATAAATGTGCCATACTTTCACCCAAAAGATATTAAATCTTCTTCCCTTCATTTTAATTTTACGGACTTTATCCTATGAACTTTATTTGCTAATTTTAATTCTGTAGACTCTACTTAGTCACTTTAACCTTTTTAGCTTTTGTCCAATTGCTTACATAAGTCTTTTTACTAACTACTTTATACGCTCTTGCTCTAAGATACAAGGTCTTTTTGTTTTTAATTTTAGATGATTTAAGTACAAATTTGTATTTCTTTACTTTTTTAGATACTAAAACCTTCTTAAATTTCTTGTTTGTAGCAATCTGTATCTGATATCCCGTTACGGATTTTGCTTTCTTAAGACTTATTTTTATTTTGGCAAAAGCGCGCTTTTTAGATGCACTTTTAACCTTAGTTACATTAACCTTTACAATTGGTTTAACCGTTGGCTTTACCGTAGGTTTTGTTGTTGGATTTTCACTTCCGCCATTTGAAGGTTTACCTGTGCTAAACGTTCCTGCCTTAGGGTATGAAGGAATTGTATATTCCTTACTGCTTACATTAACATAATTTTTAATATTGTTGGTATTAACCGTACCATAGATATGTGAATATATTGGCCATCCGGCTGCATTACTATAGGCACTCTTTGCAATTTCTACATTGTTAAATATAACATTTTGTGCTGTATCTAAATACAATGCAGCTCCTTTTCTGGAAGTGTTTCCATCGGTACCTGACTTGTATATCTTAGTATTATTGAAAACAATATTGCTACAGTCCTGTCCTACACGTATACCATCATGCTGTGCTTCATAAATTTTTGTATTGCTAAATGTAACGTTCTTAACACCACCTGTTATATCAATGGCTGCCATTGTTCCATTCCATGAGTCCTTTGAACAACCGGATTTGATTATTATGTTATTGTCAAATTTTATTCCGTCTTTATTATTATTAAACTTATGACCTGGAAAAACAGTATTTAAATGTATACCACAGGACATAGTGGTGTCACAGATGTAGTTGTTATAAATCTTATGTCCATTTCCGCCATACACAGCTATTCCACCGGCTCTCCAGTTAAATTCTATGGTATTGTATGCGAATACATTTTTATCTTCATCCTTTGAATAATAATTGTTATTCCACATTGCAAGACCGTCATCACCATTGTTTCTTACGGAGCAATTATATACTGCAGCGTTGCTTGTTCCCTGACAGAAGTTAACACCATCAGCTAAATTGTTTCTTATTCTGCTATTTACGATTTTTAAACCATCTGAATAGTTTGTGTCTCTGTCATAATCACCAAGCCAGAAACCACACTCAAAATGTTCTTCCCAAATGTCATGAATAACTGAACCGCCTTCAAAAACATCTGCGAAACATTTGTAGTTAGCGCTTTCACTGTAACGTGAACGTAAATTTGAATTTAAGTACATATTACTTATTTCAACATTTTTACATTTTCCTGTTACTCCACCGCCACCTTGCTGGTCACTTGTAAACTGTATATTTGTATACCACATTCCAGCACCGGTTACTTTAATATTTTCCCCTAAAATCTTCATTTTTTTACTCATTTTGTATGTTCCTGCCGGAAAATATACATCTTTTTTTGAATTTTTAGCAGCATATATACAATTATTTATAGCCGTTGCATCATCTGTATCATCATTTGGCTTTGCTCCAAAATCCACTACGCTTAGGGAATTTGTCGGCTGTTTAATTTCACCCGGTACCTGTTCTACCTCAATGAAATCAACACCATATTCCATATTTCCTGCACCACTGTTTTGTATTTTTATCTTATCACCTTTTTTCAGTGATTTGTTTAATTTAAAATGAACTTCGTCGAAGGCAAATAATGGATACCCACCGTTATTAGTATCACTTGGATGTCCTTTTCCCGCAGCAAAATACTGCCACATATAATAAGATGTTAAGTTTACTTTCTCTGCCAATTTTCCATTTACATATACATCAAGAGAACCTGTTTTTCCCTTTCCGTCACTTGAATCCGGCATTGTGAATCTCATTGTAACGCCATCTCCTGACGTTTCCATTGTCCATTCTACCGACGCACCACGTTTTGGTAGTCTTGCGTAGGACTGATTTGATGCCTGTGTTGCAATGCTTGAATTAGAATAACTATCTGATTTTGCAATTACAGCACCTCCTGCCAGACTGGCTTTTTCAGTATCATATCTTGTATATGGCATAGTTGCCCCTATTACACCATTTGCATTGGCAGACGGTAAATAAAAACTATCAGCCTTAGTGCTTTCTGCACCATATGCCTTTTTATTATCATTTCCCATATATCCCGGTTGGATAGTCAACATAACTGCCATTCCCATAACGATTATTTGTTTTACTATCTTTCTCAAATTCATATCTCCTTCTTGCTTAGTAAAAACTTTTTTACGATAGAAAAATAACCTATAGCGTTTTCCCCACTATAGGTTATTTTCTTTTCATAGTCTAAATTAATATTTTAAAATTATTTTGTAATTTTTACTTTCTTAACTTTTGACCACTTCTTAGAAAGAACTTTCTTCTTTCCGTTAAGCTTGTAAGCTTTTGCTCTAACGTAAAGTTTCTTTTTATTCTTAATCTTTTTGCTCTTAAGTGTAAATGATACTTTCTTTACATATTTCTTTACAAGAACTTTCTTGAACTTCTTAGAAGTTGAAATCTGTACATAATATCCTTTTGCTTTCTTAACTTTCTTAAGGCTAATCTTAACCTTTGTTGAAGCTTTCTTCTTTGTAGCTTTCTTAACTGAAGCTGTACCAGGTCTTGATACCTTAACTGTAGGTTTCTTTGTAGGTGCAACTGTTGTTGGCTGTGGTGTAGGTACTCCACCATATAATACTGCATCTTTAATTGTTACATCAAATGCAGCATCTGTTGTTGAGTTACCATGCATATGAATACCATTATTGTACTTGCTCATATCTACACCTGAAGCTACAAGGTCAATAACAACTGTTGTATTGTTTCCAACTAACTGGATTGGGCTTCCGTCAGCTGTTACAAAGTGAACATCCTGTTCTGCATCGAACCAGAAAGGTCCCTGATTTGCGTTTGTTGCCTTTTCATTAAATTCAAATCTTAAGCTTGTAATATCACCTGTATATGTTAATTTAAGATATCTGAAATCCTTTGTAGCTAAATCTTTAAATGTAACAAATCCTAAGTATGCGTACTTGATACCATCTGTAGCGCCACTTGCAGCTTTGTCAATGTGTAATGTCTTGTTCATTCCACTTGCAACATCATCAAGCTTAATTCCTGTTGAAGGATCTGCTGCTGTTGTTGGCTGTGGTGTTGTTGGTGCTTCTGTAGGTCCTTCTGTTGGTGCCTCTGTTGGTGCAGGTGTTGTAACTTCTTCAGGAACCTTTGTGATGAATCTTGCATCTGTTATTGTTAATGCACCGTTTCCTTTTGTGTTATGGAAATGGAATGCATTAATTCCTGATGCTGATAAATCAACACCTGTCTTTTCTAAGTCGATTACTACTGTCTGTGCTGTTTCTGTTGGTGCAGGAACTAATGTATCATCAGTTGTCTTAAATGTTCCCTGATCATTCTGTGAGAACCAATATGTTCCTAATGCCTTATCATCTTTCCCTAAAAGTTCCCAACGAGCTTCTTTCAATGCTGTTGCAGCTCCTGAATATGTAATCTGAAGATATTTGTAATCTGAGCTAACGTCTCCACAGTATACATATCCTTCATATGCATATCCTTCACCATCTGCTGAACCCCATGTCTTAATAAGTGGTGAACCTGTATCATTTAATACAATGTCAGCCTTTGTTTCGTCTGCAATTACATTTGTGTTATTTACAACACTGACACCTGCAAAACTGCTAAATACCATAGTTGCTGCACAAACATATGCTACGATTTTCTTGGTAAATAAACCTTTTCTCATATAATTACCCCTGTCCTTTCATAAATTTGTAAATTAATTGTTATTATATTTTATATCAGGTGTCAAAGGACCGTCCCTGACACCTGAATAAATTCATAAATATTAAATTAGTTTTCTTTAAATTTCTTTGATCTTGAAACTACGAAAGCTGCTGCTGCAACTACGATTCCACCTACACCTGCTGCGATTGGCCACATAGGTGAACCTGTTGAAGGTGCATTTGTTGAGTTCTGTGTTGGTGTAACATTTCCGTTTGCATCTGTTACCTGTTCATCTGTCTTACTCTTGCTGTCTCCAGGTTTGGTTGCTGTCTTTGAACCAGTTGTAGCTGGTGCAACTGATGACAATACACAATCCTTAAGTGTTACATCAAATGCTGCATCTGTTGTTGAGTTAGCATGCATATGAATACCATTGTTATACTTGCTCATATCAACACCTGATTTCTCAAGGTCAATAACGATTGTTGTGTTTTTACCAACCAAAGGAATATCACTTCCGTCTGCTGTTACAAAGTGTGTATCCTGCTCAGCATCAAACCAGAACGGTCCCTGATTTGTATTTGAAGTTTTTTCATTAAATTCAAATCTTAAAGTTGTAATATCACCTGTGTATGTAATCTTAAGATACTTAAAACTCTTATCAGCAAGATCCTTAAATGTTACAAATCCCTGATATGCATACATCAAATCATCTTTTGAGCCCTTTGCTGCTTTGTCAATGTGTAATGTCTTATTCATTCCACTTGCTGCATCGTCAAGCTGAATCTCTGTTTCTGCTGCTGCTACAGGTGTAGCCTTTGTAATGCCTGCGAATCCACAGAACATCATAGTTGCTGCACAAACATATGCTACGATTTTCTTACTAATTAAACCTTTTCTCATATTGTTATCCCTATCCTTTCTTATATAATTATAATTGTTAACATTGTTTTATCTTATAACAGATGATTTTCTTTCATCTGAATAAAATCATTTAATTATTTCTTTTTTGATTTTGTAATACCAAATGCTACAACTGCTACTACAACACCACCTACGCCTGCTGCGATTGGCCATACAGGAATACCGGATGCACCCGGTTTAACTGAACCAACTGTACCTGTTGATGTATTTTTAGCATTGTCTGTTACAATTTCAACATTCTTGTTTTCATCTTCTTTTTTTGTTTCTTCACCATTGCTATCACCTGAGCCTGCCTCTCCTTCAGGGCTTGTCATAAGACGGGCATCAATAATCTTAAATGAGCCTTTGCCCGGTGTATCATGAATATGGAAAGCTCTTATACCGGTCTTTAAATCAACTCCTGACTTTTCAAGGTCAATAACCGCTGTCTGTTCCTTGTCTGATGGAGCCGGAACTTCTTTGCCATCTGTTGTAACAAGAGTTCCTTCATCATTTTCTCTAAACCACTTTGGAGTAAGCTTGATTTCTTCTGCAGGGTCTGAATTAATTACAAACTCTAAACGAAGTTCATCAAATGCTGTCTTTTCACCGGTATATGTAATCTTTAAATACTTATATTCCGGACCAACTTCAAAACAATACGCATAACCCAGATAAATGTAATCTCCTTTATCTCCCGGGTCAAACGTCTTAATGAATGGACTTCCTGAGTCCTCCAAAACAATATCCTCTGCCGCACTTACAAATGAACTCATGCTCAATGTCATTGCAACGGCACTAGCTAATGCTATAACTTTTTTCAATATTTTCTTCATTGTTAATGCCTCCACATTATTACATCATTTTATTTCGTTTAACGTTAAACTAATCTTATCATTATAGGTATTGTTTGTCAATGAATTTGAAAGGTTGAAATTGACCAAAAAACTTGTGTATTTTTGTTAGTTTTTTACAAAAAAACCTTTCAAGTGTTTCATTTTTTAGTATTATATGCTAGGTTTTTGTGTATTTTTTTTGCATTTTCACGTTGCAAAACACCTTTCATATGTCTATAATCATTTTAGGAGGAAAACATGACTAATAAGAAGAAAAGAATAATACGACGTTCGCTTGTTATTTTTTCCATTCTTTTGTTTGTGGGATGCGCTGCATTTCTTATTTATTATCTTATTTTGCAGCCTGCATACTCACGAAAGGTTACCGACAAATACCGAAGGATATATTATGCTGCCGCTAATAATTCAAACAATTATGAGCAGACAACTGATAAGAAAGGTAAAAAGAAAGAAAAGTTAGATATTTCTCTGGACAAATCTCAAAAAGGCCTGAAAGATTCAAATGGTATATTATTGAAATTTTCAAAACTTTTAGAGTACAATAGTGATATTAAAGGATGGCTTACCATTCCCGGAACCAACATTGACTATCCTGTTATGCAGGCTTTCAGTGGTTCTGACTTTTATTTGACACGTGACTTTGAAGGTCATAAGGATAAAAACGGTTCCCTTTATGTTGACGGTCATTGTAATGTAAAGAAACCATCCAAGTCCATTCTTATTCACGGACATAATATGGATTCCACCGGGATGATGTTTCACCAGCTACTTAAGTATAAAGATATTAATTTTTATAAGGAACATCCGGTTATCACTTTTGACAGTATATATAAAGAAGCCAAATGGAAAATTATCGCATATGTAAGATTGTCCGGTGACATGAAGGTTAATCAGGGATTTACATATTTAAAGGGTAATTTCAAGAATAAACATGAATTTATGGATTTTGTCTATCAGTTAGAAATGCGTTCTTTATATCAGTGTCCTGTTAAGGTTAATGAAAATGACCACCTGCTACTTCTTTCTACCTGTTCCTATGAAATAGGAGATTACCGAACGGTAGTTGTTGCAAGGCGTGTCCGTAAAGGAGAATCAGCCAAAGTAGATACATCAACTGCGGTTATGCGTTCTGATGTTTTGTATCCGTCTGACTGGTATAACAAATATGAAGGGGAAGAACCTACGGTTATTTCTTTTGAAGATGAAATGTCTTTTGAAAAGCCGTCATGGTACGATGGCGAATATACCACTCCTTCAGCTATTGGAACCACATTTACCGAAAAAGGTAACATATATAAAGTATTGTCCAGAGATGAAGTTGAATTTGTCGGATGCGAGAACGGAAATGTAGAGGAATTAATTGTTCCTTCAGAAATTACAAATGAAAAGCGAACATACAAGGTTGTATCAATGGCAAAAAACTGCCTTGCTAATGCTTACAAATTAAAGACTGTACGAATTGGTGATAACATTACGGAAATTCCAGCCAGAACATTTACCAATTGTTCAAAACTTGAATGGATTGTATTTGGAAAATCACTGAAAAAGATAGGTACAAAAGCATTTTACAAGTGCGAAAAGCTCCAAATTGTAAGATTTAAAGGCACACATTTGAAAGAAGTTGGAGAGAAAGCCTTTAAGGGCATTCACAGAAGAGCGGTCTTTAGAATACCTAAACAGATTTATAACAGATATATGCGCTTTATTAAGCAATCAATTCTTTCGGATGATAACAAAATCAAATTTAAAGATTATGAAGTTAAGGAAGAAGAAACTTTCAATTAATATTGATGCTACATTGGCGGTTGGTTTATTACCAGCCGCTTTTTGTATGTTTGAAATGCTTATTTTTATCCATAAGAAAACGCCCATACCACCTGAACGAATGAGAGAAATTCAAATGGTATGAGCATTTTTATGTGGCAAGTATTAACTTTAATACCAGTTAATCATTAGAATAGATTTCGAACTCTGCGAGCTGTCCACCCTTTGCACCTGTGTTCTTTGTAATTGTTACACGAACATACTGTGCCTTAACTTCATCAAACGGAATTGTTACTTCGTTTCCTGCCTTAGGATCAAATTCATATTCCTTTGATGCAACTATTTCTTTATAGTCTTTTCCATCTTCACTTACGCTAATTGAAAGCGTCTGCTTTCTTGCACCCCAGATTGTAGCCGGGTTAACTGCAAGTCTTACTGTATGAACATTGTAGGCTTTCTTTAAATCAATTGTGATTTCGTCATCACCTTTTCCTGCACCTTCCCAATATGATGTTGTATCTCTATCACCATCATTTGCGTAAACAGGTGTGTAAACATCTGTGTATCCGTTTGCACTTGCTTTACCCTTTAAAGCAACGTTTTCACCTTTTACTTCTGCTGATTTATATTCAGGAACTGTGAACTGTTCATTTTCCTGTGCTTCCTTCTGATCCGGTGCTGTAACTACAGTTAGATTCTTTTTGTCCATTTTTGTAGAAGAATCAGCTGATTTAACTGCTATAGCCAATCCGACAAATACTACTAAAAGCACTGCCATTAATATTATTCCTTTTTTCTTCATGTGGCACCTCCTACTTTTCTATCTTGATATTTGATGTTGTATTAGCATCAATGCTTACACATTTTGAATCATTTGTAATGCTTTCACCCTTAATGTTCAATCCCTTAATTGTTACATCTGAAATGTTGTGTTCAGCATCATAACCTTTGAACTTAACCATTAAAGTCTTAGCACCATCTAATACCTTAAATCCATCAATAGTTACGTTAGAAATTGTTCCTCTTTCCTGTGTTGAAGACCAGTTATCATTCTTAACAATTGAGAAATCGATAAGATCTGTTGTTCCGTCTCCTCTTCCCATTTCTGCATCTTCTACTACAATGTTCTTATATTTAATATCTGATACAGCTGCATCATCGGCGTTATGAATTGATAATGCCGGCTTATGGAAGTTATGTAAAATTGTTATATCTTCAAATGAAACATTTGTAATTGTTGATTTTTCGTTCTGACCTTTGTTTGTTTCATATCCAATTTCCATTGACTGTGCAAGATCTGTCCAAACCTGAATGTTCTTGAAGCTGATGTTTGCTGAGTTTTCATCATAATTCTTTACAACTAAAGCATCATCCCATGCACGAACAAATGAGTTTGTGATTTTTGCACTCTTTGTTGACTGGATTGACATTCCGTCGCCATTTGGTCTTGCTGTAAGTATCTTAACATTGTTAATGTCAGCACCGATTGTGTTGTAAACCTGAAGGCACCATGCATTTGAGTTTAATGAAATGATACCATCAATTGTTACATCCTGGCAGTTATCAAACTTAAGTGGAACGCTGGCTGATCTGCCCTTCCATCCTTCAAGGTTTGAATTATCAATAATACCACGTCCGCAAACTGTAACATTCTTTGCAAAGTTTGCATTTGCAATACCATGAACTACAGCACCACCTGAAATGTATAATGTCTGGTTATCTGATAATACCATATTTTCAATATTCCATTCACCAGGTCCGATGTAGAATACATCATCATCCTTTGCATCAGGAATATCTTCAGGATTTTCTAACTCATTAGCAAAAATATGTACTGCTCTCTGAGTGCTGTTGTTAAATTCTACAGTATATGTATCCGGTGTGTTTACACGGAATGTTACTGTATGATCCTTAGTATTGATTTCAGGCTTAATATCATATTTAAGTGGTCTTACTGTTACTGACTTAATATCAATGTTTTCAGCCTTTACGGTAATTTCAACTGTACCTTCAAAATCAAAATATGTTATTGGGGTTCTTGATAATTTTGGCATATATGATCCAACCCATGCATGTGTGTTGTTTACGTTTGTATCATATACATAGCAGTCATTTCCGTTTACAGTTACCTTAGTATCTGTACAATGCATTAAAGCCATATCTCTTTCTGCCTCTGATACAACTGACAAATCAGCTGCTGTTGCATCTTTTAATGACTTAGGTCCATCATAAAGAACTACTTTGCTGTTCTTTATTTCACTTTTCTGTGACATTTTATCAATTGCCCCCGGAAGGCTTACACAGCCCCATACAATGCCAAGTGCTAACCAATAAATTATCACGCAGCCTATTATAAATCCGGCTTTTCCGCCAATAGGCTTATCTGTTTTTGTTTCCGTGCTATTGTTCTCTTTTAGCATAATATTTCCTCCCAATTATCTACTGTTGCCAGTGTTCTTGAATGAAAGTCTGCTCCAAGTTCTTCATGGAAAGGTCCTACACCAAGAGATTTCATGCCTCCTGCTTTTGCAGCATCAATTCCTGCTTTTGCATCTTCAACTACAAGGCAATTTTCCGGTGTAAGTTCCAACTTAGATGCAGCTACTAAAAATACTTCAGGATCAGGTTTTGACTTCGTTACATCAAGTCCGCAGCTTATTTTGTCAATAAGTGGTAATAAACCTGTCTTTTCAAGTATTAATGGTGCGTTTTTACTTGCAGAACCAACAGCTGTAAGTATACCTCTATCTCTAAGCATTTTCAATGTGTCAAACGCTCCAGGCAATACTGCGCTGTCATCTAATGACTGTAACATTTCCTTGTAATAGTCATTCTTTCTTTCTGCCATCTCAACTTTCTCTTCTTCAGAATATTCTTTGTCACCCTTTTCAAGTACAACCTCAAGAGATGCCATTCTGCTTACTCCTCTTTGTCTTACATTGTCCTCTCTGTTGAAATCTGTGATTCCAAGTTCATCTGCAAGTTTTTTCCATGCCTGATAATGTAATTCATCTGTAGAAACAAGCACTCCGTCTAAATCAAATATTACTCCTTGCATTTTTCCTCCTTTTTATATCATTTTTTGGTTATAACTATAAAAAAAATCTATACTAAATTATAAATTTTTACTATTTTAAAATCCTTCTATTAATGCTAGAATTTACTTATAGTTTTACGTTAAACGTAAAATATCGTTATTTTATAGAAAGGACTTAGATAAACTATGGTTACAATAAAAGATATTGCCCAGGTTGTAGGGGTAAGCCCAACAACCGTATCAAATGTTATTAATGGCAAAGCCGGTCGCGTTTCAGCCGACACTGTTGCCAGAATTAACACAGCTATTGAAGAACTTGGGTATGTCCCAAATATGTCTGCCCGTTCTCTTGTTTCAAGATCCTCAAAAGTTATTGGTTTCGTAAACCATGTAGTAACTGATAAAGGCTCTAATTTTATGGAAGACCCATTCCTCTCAAAGTTTATTGGAATATTAGAACATGTTCTCCGTGAAAACGGATATTATCTCATGCTTCGCACCGTTGAAACTGCCGAACAGCTTCAGGCTTTTCTCCACACATGGGATATTGATGGTCTCTTCCTTGCAGGTATTTTTAAGGATGAATTCTTTGATGAAATCAGCACTTTAAAAATACCAATCGTTTTAGTTGATAGTTATGTACATCACAAAGGAATCTGTAATGTAGGTCTTGATGACTTTGGTGGAAGTAATTCATCCACTAAGTATCTCATTCAAAACGGTCATAAAAAGATTGCCTTTGCTTCACTTCACATAAAAGACGGTGGTGTTCTTATGGAACGTTTCCTTGGTTATAAGGCAGCCCTTACCGAAGCCGGTATTCCATTTGATGAATCACTGGTATTCGAGTGTGGCATGGACTTAAAAGGAACCCGTGCAATTGCAAAAACCTTGGCATCTCATCCTGAGATAACAGGTGTTGTTACAACTGCCGATACCCTTGCCGGTAGCATTATTGCTAACCTCCATAAGCTTAAAATCAAAATTCCTGAACAGGTATCCGTCGTTGGTTTCGATGATTTAAGCATTTGCAACATCATCGAGCCACCACTTACATCCATCCATCAGGACATGGACCTTAAAGGTCGTATAGCAGTGGACTTCATGCTACAGCTTCTTGAACATAAGAAACCAAAACAATATGAAGTTTTACTTCACACATCTATCACGGAACGTAACAGTGTTAGGACTATCTCCTAATCATCCAATAGCATTAGAGGTTATAAAACCTCTAATGCTTTTTTATTAACTTAATTCTTTTTTTGTGACTCCTGCTTCGTTAATATCAATCTCATATAATCTATTATTGTAATTAACTCTGAAGCATAATCTGTTCCAGCTTTCCGGAAGATTTGGTTTTACAATGATTTCATCTCCATCAAAGCTTAAGCCTCCAAATCCCTGAAGTGCTACCATATAAGCACCTCCTGCGGCTGCCGGATGTGTTCCACCGATATAAACCAAACCAGCCCATTCTTTACCACCCTGCTTTATATCTGCTGAAGCTGACTTCATAAAGAAGTCATATGCCTTATCAGGTCTGTTGCACATGCATGCTAACAATGCATACATACATGCGCTAAGAGAAGAACCATGTTCAGTTCTTGTCTCATAATATTCCAAATTCTTTAACATTGTATCTAAGTCAAATTCCTTTGAGAACATATTAAGCCATGTAACAACATCTGCCTGTTTGATTACCTGGGTATGGCTGGCTACACCATATGCACCGCCCCAATATTCTTTAGGGTCTAATAATCTACTTCTTACTTCATCAATGCTTGCATCTTCTAAATCAAAATATCCGTCAAACTGTGGTATAACACCACTTTCGTTTGGCTGAGGGATAAATAAATTCTCTGCAGCATCAGTAAATTTATTTTTCAGGTCATCTAAATCATACTGACTTAAGATTTCCTGCTCTTCTTCTGATAATTCATCCTTTAAATTAATAACGTTTACAGCTTCTTCAAAGGTATATTTTGCCATTCTGTTTGTGTAACCATTATTATTTACTCTCTCATGATATTCATCAGGTCCGATTACATCATGTATCTCATAGTAGTCCCTGACAGCTCTCTTAAGTAAAAGGCTGTAGTAGAACAATGCACATTCAATAATTGTATGAGCACCACCTTCTGATAAAATAGATGTATCTCCTGTTGTCTTTAAGTATTTTCCAATACCGTAAACAACTGCTGATGAAATATGCACCTGCTTATCCTTGAAAAATGTTCTCATAGGACGCTTTGTAAATACATCTACAACATTGTAATCAGAACATGCGTCAAATCCGCCTTCCTGACTTTCCCATGCATAAAAGGCACCATCTAAGCCATAGCTCTTTGCCTTTTCCTTTGCACCGCTAAGAGAATCTATTCTGTACTTCATAAGGCTCTTTGCAACCTTAGGCTCTGTCATAAGGAAGAAATCCAAAATAAACATTTCCGTATCCCAGAAAACAGCTCCCTTATATGTCTGTCCTGAAAGTCCTCTTGCAGCTATCGAAAGGCTGTCAGTGTGTCTTGGAGCTATACAATGTAAATGATAAAGTGAATAATTAAGAGCTTCCATTGCCTTATCATCACCTTCTACAATTACCTGTGAGTTTTCCCAAAGACTGTTCCATTTATCCTTGTGCTTCTCTATGGCATCTTCATAACCGTTTCTTAAAGCTACAGTCACTTCTTTTGATGCTTCCTCAACACAATTTTCGCAATCCTTACTTGTATATACTCCAAAGAAACGCTCTATAACATATTCTTTGTTAATATCTGTTACAAAATTAATGCTCTTAAGAACCTTCTTATCATGAACATTAATCTTCTTTTCGCAAGGGAAACTTGTCTTATCTCCACCACATACAGCTACTTTATATCCTTTTTCGTGAGTTGTTCCAATAATGCCGATAACATCATTTTCGATATATTCAAGTTTGTCATAATGTGGTCCGTTGATATCCCACACATCACCGTCTATACCGTACACAACTTCTACATCAGCATGAAAATCAGCAGTAACCTTAAACTTCATTACACCTAAATGTACATCACTCATGCTGACAAATCTTTCGATGTCAAAGGTGATTTTTCCTCTTGCCGTATCCCATTCTGAATGTCTGGTGAAAATACCATTTCTGTAATCAAGTTCTGTGTAATGAACTTCCGGATTAACATCAGGTAATTTTAAAACTTCACCGTCAACAACGAGATATGTATAAAAACCATTTGGAGCGTTAAGAGGCTCCCTCCAGCCATCTCCCACCTTATCATAAATACCGGCAAGGTTGATGGCTGCGAGATTTTCCTTACCATATTCAGCAAGGGTTCCTCTTACTCCCATATATCCGTTACCTATTAAAAACTTATTTCCCAGGTACGATATTTTTTCTTTGTCAAATCCTTCTTCTTTTAATTTCCAATCAATCATTTTATTCTACTTCACACTTATAGCCTTCGCTATTTATTTCAACATCTTTGCCATATACATTAAGTTCAACAACGCCGTCGCCCTTTGTCTTAATGTATACATTTTCCTTGTCTACCTTAATTTCAATTACAACACCCTTGTAGCTGATGTTAAATGAATATCCGCCCCAGTTCTTTGGAATTGATGGTGCAACGCTTAACTTTTCGCCGTCACTTCTAAGTCCACCGAAACCGTATACAATATTCATCCATGCTGCCGCAATACTTGTTGTATGGATTCCCTGATTTGTGTTTCTGTTGTAGTTGTCTAAATCTAATCTTGTTGCAAATCCAAAGAAATCATATGCCTCATCATCCTTCTTAAGCTGTGACGCCAAAATTGAATGTACTGAAGGTGATAATGAGCTTTCATGTATACAACATGGTTCATAATACTCATAGTTTGCCTTTAACTGTTCCTGTGAGAACTTTGAAATAAACAACAACATAAACATTAATACGTCAGGCTGTTTAATCATATCATTTCTGTAAATTCTATCATATGACCAGTTGTCATATAATGGGAAGTCACTAATTGGAATTGAATCAACATCTAAGTGTGGTAATTTAAAGAAACCATCATGCTGTTCAAACAATTTTGTTTTATCATCATAAAGCAAAATCATATTATCCTTAATGTTCTTCCATGTATCCATTTCGCTTTCATCAAAAGCTACCTTCTCAGCAACCTTCTTGTAAGCATCCGGATCTTCTGACTTGATTTCATTTATTTTGTCAAGAGTGTATTCCAATGTGAATTTTGCCATATAGTTTGTGTATGAGTTGTTATGTACCATCATTTGGAATTCATCAGGTCCCATTACACAATAGTAACCATATTTCCCTTCTCTGTTGAAATCACCTCTTGTAGCAAGCATTCTTGAGATTTCAATGAGCATTTCAAGTCCGTATTTCTTAAGGAAATCCTTGTCATCAAACATCTTTTCATAGAACCATACACCGTAAGCTACTGCTGTAGATGCCTGAAGCTGTAAGCTTGCATGCTGCCATAAATTACAGCACTCTCTACCACTAATAGTAGCGATTGGATAGAAAGCTCCCTTACAATCAAGAACTTCTGCTCTCTTTCTTGCTTCATCCAATGTTTTATAACGGAAATAAAGTAAGTTTCTTGCTGCTTCCTGATTGTTGAATATAAAGAATGGCAAACAATATGTTTCTGTATCCCAGAAAGCATTACCATTATAAGCTTCACCTGTTAAGCCTTTTGCTCCAATATTAGTACCTTCCACTGCACCATGATATGTCTGATACATCTGGAAAATACAGAAACGGATACCCTGCTGGTTTTCAGGATCATTTGCTATAGTTATATCTGAGCTGTCCCATACTTTCTTCCACCAGTCAATATTTTCTTTTTCTAACTTGTCATACAATGTGCATACAGTTTCTGTTTCAGATTTTACAGCCTCAACTTCTTTATCATATACAGCCAAATCTCCGTCATCTCTTAATGTGACATTATTTGTAACCTTAGTAAGAACATAATCCTTACCATCCTCAAGATTAGCTTTTAACTTAACTGCGACAATTTTCTCTTCGTTAACTTCTTCAAGGCTTTCATATTCTGCATTAACTTTGCAGCTTGAATATACCTTTAATTTGGTATTGATAGTAGTTCCGTCAATACCCATAAAAATATCTTCGCCCTTTTCTATTGTTCCAGGCTTGCAATCCCATAAATTCTTTCTTTCATTTCTATGTATCTGTGAGAAATCAAGACCTGATGTTATATATATTTCTCCACTAAATCCAATTGGTTTAATAGTAATTTTCTGTGTTGTTCTCTTAACCTGAGTCATTGAAACAAATCTTTCAAATTTAACTGCAAGTCTCTTTCCTGATTTTGTTTTCCAAACAAAGCTTCTTGTAAGAATGCCTGTCTTCATATCAATTTCCCTAACAAAATCTTCAAATTCTGATGTGGCTAAATCTAACTGTTCCCCATCAATTTCAATTCTTGTATATAACCAGTCTACTGAGTTTACCATAAATTCAGTAAAATCTGCTATTCCCTTATAATGACCATATTCAGGTTTTGTCATTTCATATATTCCGTTGAAATAACTTCCAATAAGTTTGCTTCCTGAATATCCTTCATCAAAATATCCTCTTGCTCCTAAGTATTCATTTCCAAGAGAAAATATAGATTCTGAAACTTCTCCGTAATCCGGATTGAATCCTTCTTCAATTACTTTCCATTCGTCTGCTTTAAAATATTTATCTGCTACTTTTGCCATAATTCCACTCCATTTTTTCTTTAAATACAGTTATAGTCTGCTAGTCGGCATAAAGGAGGAAATGCCGACAGCACACTATATATATTCTAACCTTTGACAGCACCGCCAGCGGCACCATCTGTAATTTGCTTCTGGAACAACAAGAAGATAATTGTCGGAGGAATAATTGAGAAGAATATTGCTCTGATCATATCTATCTGTGTTGTATGAGCTGCTGAGTAAGCGTAAAGCTTAACCATAACCGTTTCATTTCCTGAACCGTTAAGTACTAAATATGGTAACAGGAAGTCTGACCATGCAGCTGTTACTGAGAAGATTATTATAACCATAATAATCGGTTTTGATAAAGGTAACACAATCTTATAGAAAATCTGGAATATATTACATCCGTCAATCTTTGCTGCCTCTATCAGTTCTTTTGGCAGTCCTTCAAAGAATTCCTTGAAAAGAACTACCCAAAAGGCATTTGCGCCATATGAAAGCCAAAGTGGAATAAATGTTCCTGTAAGGCCTAATCTGTTAATGTTTACGAATAAAGCTACGATACTTGTTGTTGTAGGAATAAGAAGACTCCACATTACAAGTCCGTTAATAACTTTATGTCCCTTTGGTTTAAGGATAGCAAGTGCATATGCTAACAATCCGTTAAAGAAGATTGCGCATAAAACACATCCAACTACCATGATAAGTGAGTTTTTGTAGTATACTGCAAAGTTTAACTTATCCCATGTATACTTAAATCCGCTAAAATCAAAAACTTTAGGGAACAGTGTTGCCTCTGTAGTAAATTCTTTAATATCCTTAAAACCCGAAACCATTACCCAGAACGCCGGATAAATAGCTATTACTGAGAATATTAAACATACTAAAACTATAAGAAGGCAAATAATCTTAACTCTTTTTGACTTAACATCGAAGCCTCTGATAGCTCCGTCTGTTTTGTCCATATATTTCTTAAAAAACATTACCGCACCTCCTACTCATCTTTTGATTTTGTAAGTTTCATATATAATCCACTTAACAAAATAAGAACTACACAAATAATAACTGAAAGTGCTGCTGCCTTTGGATAATCGTACTTAGTAAATGCATACTTATATACTAAAAGCATAATGGACAAACTTGCATTGTTTGGTCCACCGTTGGTCAATACTAACGGCTCGTACAATATCTGGAACACTGATATTACCTGAAGAATCAACATTGTTCTTCCAAGATTTAATATGCAAGGAACTGTAATATGGAAAATTCTTCTCCAAATTCCTGCTCCGTCAATTGCTGCTGCTTCATAATATTCAGGATTGATTCCACTAATACCCGCCATGTAAATAAGTGCTGTAGAACCTGCTCCCTTCCATGTTAATGCAATTACGATAAGTGGAATAGTTAATGCCGCGTTGTTCAACCACACACTTGGTGCTATACCACACTTTCCTAACAATATATTCAGAACACCAGTAGGACCCGGTTTGAAGAAATAAACCCAAAGAAGTGATACAGCCATACCCGGAACCATGTTCGGGAAGTATACTGCAAATCTGAAAAAGCTCTTTCCTCTTATTGTCTCACTGATGAATATAGCCAAAATAATTGGTACTACAAATCCGATGACTAATGACCATCCGATGTACTTGAATGTATTAGCAAATGCAGCATTAAAACTTACATCATTAAATACATCAATATAGTTTTGTAACCCTACAAATTCCTGTATTTCTACTCCTCTCGCTGAATGTAGCGATAATCTTATACTTTCAATCAATGGTTCCCATACAAAGAATGTGAAAAGGACAAGTGTTGGAATCATAATGAGCCAACCCATTATATCTGATTTTCCAAATTTCTTTTTCGGAACCGCATAACCCTTATTACTTCTCTTTTTGCTCAATGAAAAACCCCTCCTAAAATAAGTTTATTACACTACGGGACGGGGTACGCCCTTCGTCTATTTTTAGTAAAGGCAGGTGAACAGTGTTGTTCACCTGCCCGTTAGTTTTTAAATAACACTATTAGTTTCTATATAACTTAGACAATTAGTTCTTCTTGAATTCGCTGTCTAATGTCTTCTGGTAGTTTGAATTAGCTGTGTCCATAAGTTTCTGGATGTCAGCATCTTTGTTTGTGATAACTGCCTGAAGAACGTTTGTAAGCTGTGCATACATTTCCTGTGCATCACCAGGTTCTTCTGTATGAAGGTTACCTTCTTTGTTAACTGCATCGAAGAACTGCTGGAACATTGCTGTATCAACGTTTGAGTATTCTTCTACAACTTTGTTGTTTGCATCAACATATTCCTTGTTTGTCCAGCATGGGAATGTCTGGATTACAGGAACACCATTCTGTTTACGGTTAGCTGCATCAGCTTCCATACCCTTAATTGTTGTGTCATTAGCTTCTGGAGCTTTACCCATAACTTCAAGGAAGTCAAATGCTGCACTAATCTGTTCTGGTGTAGCATCTTTAGAGAACATGTAAGGTGTACCACCTGTTAATGAATACTGATCTCCGTTTGTTCCTGCCGGCATAGCGCCTAATGCTAATTTTTTAACGTCAAGTCCGTTTGTCTGTGTTGGCTGAGCTACAGCATCGTTAGCTGCGATATACATAGCTGCTCCGCCTGTTCCTAACTGCTGGAAACCTGTTCCCCAATCTTCTGCTGTCGGGTCAGCTGTTAATACATCATATTTCCACTTAAGATCACTTACATACTGCATAGCCGCAACTGCTTCTTTTGAGTTAAGGTTTGATGTATATGTTCCATCACCGTTATCTGTTACTAACTTAGCACCAAAGTTCCAAGCGATGTTTGAGAAATGCCATCCACCTGAGTTGTCCTTTGCAAGTAAGCAAAGTCCTGCAGCGCCTGTCTTTTCCTTGATTTTCTTAGCTGTTTCTGCTAATTCATCAAATGTCTTAGGGAATTTTGGAACTCCGTTTTCATCTACTAAACCTGCTTTTTCAAAAAGTTCTACGTTGCACATAAGTCCTAAGCCGTAAGCATCTCTAGGAACACCGTAAACTTTTCCGTCTGAATCTGATAAAAGTCCCTTGATGTTATCGTTCATATCATCAAGCCATCCACGTTTCTTTAACTCATCTGTTACATCTGCGATAAGTCCCTGCTTAATTAACTTCTGTGGCTCTGTGAACCATGATTCGAAGATTGTTGGGCAGTTGCCTGACTGTGCTAATGATACGAATGTATCTGTAGCATATGTATAAGGTGTTGGGTCACAAGTTACGTTTGGATGTAACTTCTGCATTGTCTTCTGGTATCCTTCAAATGTAGGAATGTTTTCTGCTAAATCCTCACCTGGCCAAATACCTAATGTGATTTTAACCTTATCTGAACCATCTTTGTTAGTTTCAGATTCTGTTGATTTCTTTCCGCCACAGCCAGCTAACATTGTAACTGAAAGAGCTGCAACGAGTGCTAAACTTAATAATCTCTTTTTTCTCATTTCTGATCCTCCCATCTGATTAATTTAATTAGTTTAGTTTATCGTTCAACTACACATTTGCCTTGTGTAAGGCACCCTCTTAACAATTCCTCCTTTAGAACACTTTCTAACGAAATCGTTATATTAGTTTATGCGTTTAACGTTAAACTAATGATAACATTTATGGATTTATATGTCAATATTACCATTAGAAATAAAATACACAAATAAATGTGTTCTAAATTGCATAAAAACGTTTACAAAATTGTGCATTTTGTCCAAAAATCCTTTTTTATCTCTTTTCAACTATTTTTTATATTTTATGAGTATATACAAAATACACAATTTCTTATGTTAAAAAGGTACAAAAAAGGAAGAAAACACCTTAGATTATGAGATTTAACCCACTGTTTTCTTCCTTTTGTACACTTTTATCCCTCAAATGCCACCATAACTCCACCATATTCTGCATAATAGCTGCACAAACCACCTGCACTTATTTTTTCTATCGAGGCATTCCGATATATATTTTCTATTTTACTTCTTATATAATCTGATTTTTCATTGTTAAAACAATGACTTATTATAACTTTTCCACTGTTATATCCTTTATTTCCCATTTCCTTTATGAGATTATCATAAGCACTTAGCTTTCCCCTACATTTTTTTAAGACATCTATAGTGCCATGGTCACTGGCTCCGCACAGTATCTTTATTCCTAAAATTCCTGCCATGCTTCCCTGTATTCTGCTTACCCTGCCGTTTTTCATAAGATTATCAAGAGTTTCCAATACAAATAAAAGCTTTGTTTTATCCCTATAGACTTCTATCATTTCCACTGCTTTGTCAAATTCCACGTCACTGTCTAATATTTCCTTTAGCTTAATGGCAATCATTGCCAGACCCGGGCCTGCCGATTTTGAATCTATTACATGAATTTTCTTGTGAGGGTACTTTTCATTCGCCATCTTTTTGGCTACCATGGCACTGTTATAGCTTCCTGACAATTCACTTGTAAGGGCAATGGCAAAAATCTCATCTGCCATCATAAATCCATCGTACCATTCCTGAGGTGCCGGTGCAGCACTACTGGTTTTTCCGTGATATCCTTTCATATCCTTCATAAACTCTTCAATATCCAAATTTTCATCATCTATATATTCTTTTTCTCCTACTCTTAGGGTAAGAGGTATTCTCTTATAGTAAATATCCGATTCAGTGGAATTATCCAATACTCTTAAATCACACCCTGAATCAACAATTATGCCATACTTCATTTCTTATCTCCTTTGCTACATATGTAGTTTTTATTACTACTTGTTATTGTATAACTATTTATTATGTGATACAATTTACAAAAGCACATTAAGTGTAAACTTATTTTGATATGGAGATTTTTATGAAGTATTTACCTTTTAGTAATTTTACAAAAAGAAATCTTTTTACAAGACAATGTATAGGTCAGGCAATAACGGAATTACTTAAATCAGGAGATTTTGAACATATTACAGTATCTGATATTGTAAAAAAAGCCGGAGTTTCCAGAATGACCTTTTATAAATATTATCATACCAAAAATGATGTTATAAAAGATTATATGCAGGAAATAATTGCCGGTTATCTTGAAACCACGGGTAATCATTTTACCATGAGTGAATTTCAGGACAAATCCCATATTAAAGATGCCATTTTGTTTTTTGATAAATATGCCGATTTTCTCCTTACTATGTCTGATGCAAGACAATATTATATAATAGTGGAAGCCTTAAATGATTTTATGCTTAAATATGTTTATCCTGAATACAACGGTTCCGTTTACGAACTATATTTTTATGCCGGTGCCCTTTTAAATACCTTTCTTAAATGGGAAGAATTGGGAAAATCCGAATCGGTGGATGAAATAGTAGACATTGTTATCTCACTTATCAAACGTAATAATCTATCTTTAACATAAAACTTTAAAGTCCCGGACAGTTTATTTATCTGCCCGGGATTTTTTTATTCCACTAATCTTCTTACGAATTTAAAATTTTTCATTTTCTTAACTAAAAGTGTCAGCCATCTAAACATTGATTCTGACGCAAAGGAGAACATGATAAACAGCAATATACAGCTGGCAGACATTCCACTTAACGCAAATAAGTCATTAAAGAATATTCCACATATCAGTAATGCAATAAGACTTCCTACAAGAACAATAGCTCTGTATTTGTTCATTGGTTCGCTTATCTTAAATAATACCATAAAGCCAATCATGCATAACAGCATTGTTGCCGCTGTTGCCACTTCTGCCGAAGACAGACCGAATACCTTTCCGCACCACACTATGGCACCTACAGCTATTAAATCCGTAAGTCCTGCCGGCAATGCTCTTAGGAAGACATTAATAATAAACTTTCCTTTGATTCGGCTTTTGTTAGGCTCCATGGCAAGGAAAAATGCCGGAATACCTATTGTAAATCCACTGATTAATGATATCTGAGACGGTTCTAGAGGATAAGTCATCATAAATACCGCCGAGAATATTGACATAAGGAAGGAAAATATGTTTTTTACCAAAAACAGACTGGCTGAACGCTGTATGTTATTTACAACACGTCTTCCTTCTAAAACTACTGATGGCATACAGGAAAAATCCGACTCTAGCAATACCACCTGAGATGCCTGAGCTGCTGCCTCGCTACCTGACGCCATTGCCACACTGCAATCTGCATCCTTCATTGCCAAAATATCATTTACGCCATCTCCAGTCATTGCCACGGTGTGTCCCTGACCTTGCAGTGCCTTAACTATTTTCTGTTTTTGCTTTGGTGTTACACGTCCAAATACAGTGTATTTTTGTACTGACTTTTCTATATCCTCATCTGTTGCAAGAGATGTGGCATCCACATAATTTTCTGCTCCTGAAATTTTTGCCTGTCTTGCCACTTCAGAAACTGTAGCCGGATTATCTCCTGAAATAACCTTAACATTAACCCCCTGCTTTTCAAAATACCTGAATGTGTCAGGTGCCTTTTCACGGACTGCATTGGATAATGTTATAAAACCATAAGGAATAACCTTTTCAATAAGAGGATTTCCGTCAGCCTTTCCTAAATATTTACCAAAGGCAAGAACTCTGTATCCTTTATTGGTATATTCCCCTATGCTGTCAGCATAAAATTCGTAATCCTCCCTAAGAACCATTTCAGGGGCACCTAATACATAACATTCATCAGAATAAGTCACACTACAATACTTAACCTTTGATGAAAATGATGTTTTGCTTACTGCACTTCTTCCACTGACATCCTTAAAACGTTCCTTTATAGCTTCCATTGTTATATTATCAGAAGTCATATTAGAGGCAAAATCACTAATTATGGTTTCAAGATTATCTGCCACTTCCTTAGGTATTTCTTCTGAATAAACAAGGTCATTAACTGTCATTTTATTTTCTGTAATGGTTCCTGTTTTATCAACACATAACACATCTACCCTTGCCAATGTTTCTATACTTTTCATGTCATGAAGAAGTACCCTTTGCTTGGCAAGTCGTATGGTGCTTACTGCCAGTGCCACAGTGGTTAAAAGATATAATCCCTCAGGAATCATACCTATAACAGCTGCTACCATAGACACTATGCTTTGACTGAAACCTTCCTTATTAAACACAAATCCCTGAGCAAACAAAATGATTCCCACAGGAATAATTATAATGCCAACCCATTTTACCAGTTTGTTAATATCCCTAATCATTTCTGACTGCTCGCCACTACCCATTTTTTTAGCTTCAAGGGTAAGCTTTGAAATATAGGATTCTTCCCCTACTTTTTCCAGTCTTGCGTAACACTCCCCTGACACAATAAAACTTCCCGACAGTAAATGCATTCCCGGTGTTTTGGTAAGTTCATCTGATTCTCCTGTAAGTAGGGATTCATTTACGGAAACCTCACCCTTTACCACAATGGCATCTGCCGGTATCTGTTCACCTCCATGGAAAACAACTATGTCATCTAAAACCAGTTCCTGAGAGCCAACCTCCATTTCCACTCCGTCTCTTATTACTGTAGTGGATGGGGCATTTAAAATATTCATTTTTTCAAGAACGTTTCTTGCCCTTATTTCCTGAAATATTCCAATCAACGTGTTTCCTATAACAACCGGCAAAAAGGTTAAGCTTCTAAATGAACCGGCTATACATACTAACACTGCCAAAAACACAAAAATCATATTAAAATATGTGAATGTATTTTCAATGATAATTTCTCTTGTGGTTTTTTCAACGGAATCAACAGCTGTATTTACAAGTCCACGGCCAATTCTTTCCTGAACCTGACTTTTGGTTAATCCCTTTTCACAATTTGTTTCATACATATTCATATTTGTCCTCGTTTACTTTTCTAAATCCCGTATTTTACAATTCAACGTTACCTATATTTTACAGTATAACCTGTAAATGTAAAATCTTTTTTAGTATTATGATTTTATTTGTAAACTTTTTATGAAATGTTACTGTTTTTTCTTAATTCCATGATGCAAATTTTAAAAGTATAAATTGCCTTTGTATTTGCACAAAAGTAATTTATACTTATTGGGTACTCACCCCTTGTTTATTACCCTGTAGTAAGTTCCTGCGGTAATTGTGTACACAATTCCATATACTATGAAAAATACAAGAGTAACCATTACCGTGCATACAATGTACAGCGGGGTGTTATTAAAGTTTAAACTTACCAGCATTTTTCTGATTATGTCAAAGGCAAAGCATATATGGATAACTGCCATAAATATAGGTAGAAAGAACACCATAAGTATCTGAGTTTTAATTACGGATTTAGTTTCCTTATCGTCCATTCCCACTTTTTTCATTATTTCAAAACGCCTTCTGTCCTGATAGCCTTCTGACAACTGCTTATAGTATATTATCATTACCGTAGTAATTAAAAACATGGTTCCAATAAATATACCTATAAAGAAAAGGCTTCCGTACAAGCCGAAGAAATTTTGTCTGCTTGTATATATGCTTCCCACTTCGTCTGTGTGAGCTATCCCTGTATGGTTTATTACATCCCTTAACCCCTGACAGTATTCTTCCTTATCCTTAAAATCTCCTGCTAAATTAAACTCATAGTTATATTTTATGTTGCATACAAAATCATCCTTTGTGTTTTCATTAATAACATCCCTGATTTCTTTCATTGCATCCATATCTTTAACTACAATGTAGAGAGTGTCATATAACTGTAACTCCTTTTCATCTACAGGAAGTTTTTCTAATTTTTTCTTTATTGTGTATTCCTTGTTGCATATGCTTAATTTTTGAGAATTGATTCTACCTGCATCTGATGAATACACTATAACCTCATTTGAATTTAAGGTGATATTCTCACTGTTTGCCCTATTATAATCCTCTAATAATTTCACCTTAAAATTCACCATATTATTGGTACTTATATTTTCCATTGAATATCTGCCATTTTGAAGTGCTCCTATATCATCTATGGAATAATATTTATCCTCATCCTGTATTTTCACATTATATTCATCGGCACGACTTTGGCATGCATCCTGAACCTTTTGGTAATCATAGTGATTTTCCTTCTGTTCTTCAGAACTGTCACTGTCTTCTAAATACAGATAATTAGTCATAACATCCTTTGGAAAGCGTCCCCTTAAAACATCTTCCATTCCTACATATAAGGAAACCGTTGTGGATAAAACCACCAGCACGCAGGTACTTAATATACATATGGTTGCTAAACCTGCGGCATTTTGTTTCATACGGTAAATCATACCTGACACTGTAATAAAATGTTTCTTATCATAATAGAATTTTTTATTCTTTTTTAATATTTTAAGAAAGGCAATGCTTACGCTCATAAACAGCAAATAGGTTCCTATAATTACACAAAGAGCTGCCATAAAGAACCTTCCCATGGCATCCATTGGGCTTTTAGCTGTAAGAGCAAGGTAATAGCCTAATGCCAGGGTTACCAGCCCTAATATAGCTAAAAGCCATTTTGCCTTAGGTTCCCTTTCTCCGGCATTTTCATTTCTAATAAGCTCTACAGGCTTTAATCTATGAACTCTTACGCTGTTTAAAAATATAACTATGGCAAATATTAAGTCAAAAACTATTATGGTAAACAATACAGGCTTAGGATATACCCCAAAGGCAAAATCCGTTTTTAAATTTAATATTTTCAGCAAAACCATAAACATTAATTTGGATAATGCAATGCCTGCTAATATTCCTGTGGTAATACATCCTAATGCCACAATAACTATTTCCCAGAAAACTATTTTGGTAATATGCTTTTTCTCCATTCCCAATACACTATATAGTCCAAATTCCCTGCTTCTTCTTTTCATTAAAAATCCGTTAGTATAAATAAGAACAAACACTGAAAATATTCCGCAAATCGACACACCTAAATTTAATATAATTCTCATTTGCTCTGCACCTGAAAACATATTTTCATTTACCTGCTCATATATGCTGTATAGCATATAGAACATGGCAATAATGGCTGAGGTTGAAATTGAAAAAGGTAGAAATGTGCTTTTGTTGTTTTTTACATTTCTAAGGGCAAGCCTAAAATACAATTTTTTATTCATGTAAATCACCACCTGCCAGTAACACTGTTAAAGTGTCGGAAATCTTTTTGTACATTTCATCCTTTGTCATGGCTCCACGATATATCTGATGGAATATTTCTCCATCTTTTATAAACAAAACCCTTCCGGCATTTGATGCGGCCCTTACGCTGTGAGTTACCATTAATATTGTCTGTCCGTCGGAATTTAACTTATCAAATACATCTAATAAATCTCCTGTGGATTTTGAATCCAGTGCTCCTGTAGGTTCATCTGCCAAAAGGATGTCCGGTTTTGTAATAATTGCCCTTGCCACCGCCGTTCTCTGTTTTTGTCCTCCTGAAACTTCGTAAGGGTATTTGTGAAGTATATGACTTATTCCCAACTTTCCTGCAATTACATCCAGCTCCTGTTTCATATCCTTATATTCTTTTCCTGCAAGTACCAGTGGCAGGTAAATATTATCTTCAATAGAAAAAGTATCTAAAAGATTAAAATCCTGAAATACAAATCCTAAATGCTCTCTCCTGAATTTTGCCAGCATATCATCTTTGATTACTGTGGTGTTTTTGCCATTAAGAAATATATCTCCTGATGTAGGTCTGTCTACTGCTGCAAGAATGTTAAGCAATGTAGTTTTTCCGGAGCCTGATTCTCCCATTATTGCAACGTATTCTCCCTGTTCCACTGAAAAGTTTATATCATGCAAAGCCTCTACCTTGTTTCCTCCAAATCTTGTTGTATATATCTTTTTTAAATTATTTACTTCTAATACCTCCATGGTACTAACCTCCTATAAATTGTAACGCCCCCTCCCTCCGGTCAGCGGCAAGTCGTCGGAAACATCCCTGAAAATGAACTTCGTTCATTTGTTTCCTCCTATAAATTGTAACGCCCCCTCCCTTCGGTCAGCGGCAAGTCGTCGGAAACATTCCTGAAAATGAACTTCGTTCATTTGTTTCCTCCTATTTTTAAAAATCTGCAAATCTTTATGTTACAAGTATACAATAAGTAATTGGGATTTTCCTTAATTTCACCTTACAATCCTGCCTTTAACCTTACATTTTTGTAATATACAAAAGGTGGAGCCTAATATTTGTCATATTAAAGCTCCACCCGAAATAAAAGAAGTATTATATTGTGATGTAACCGGGGAAATTGGGTAATAATAAAGTAATTTGGTTACATCATGTTATGAAGTCACTATTTTACAAGAATATTTTTATAATTAAATGGTTTTTCTGTATATGAAGAATCCGATACCTTTAAAATATTGTTATAAAGGTAAGAATGTGCTGCCTCATTTGGCATTAACTCCTTCTGATACAAAGAATCTGCTATGTCATATACCTTCAAAGATTCTACCTCTCCGTATACATATTCTCCATTCTTTAACTGTACATATGGTCTTACCATTATACCTGCCTGATAAAATTCCTTTGTTTTAACAAATTCCATTGTCATGGCATAAAGTGATGTATCACCACTTTTAGGAAGTAATCCTGCATTGGTTGCTGCATAGTCGTAAACTGCCTGATTTCCACTTCCCACAACCATTTCATTTTCCGTCGCCTTATCTGAAAGTCCATATATAAGACCTGCTTTTACCACTTCATTGTCACTGTCTGATACATTATATAAAACTCTGTATCCTTCAACTGTAGTGCTTATCTGGTAGCCCTTAACTGATGTCTGAACCTTTGTGTCCGGCTTTGTTGTAGGAGCCTGTGTAGGTGCTTCCGTAGGCTTTTCTGTTGGTGCCTGTGTAGGTGCCTCTGTTTCAGGTTCAGTTGGAATTTCCGACGAACCTCCGTTTTTGTCAGTAAGATATGCTCTGTTAAGTCTGGTTATTTCATTATTTACCTCACTTAACATGGAATATCCGTTTACCTTAAAATTCTTAACTCCTGAAAAGCAACATTTTAACATACCTGTAAACTCTACAGACTCTCCCGGTGAAAGTGCACTGGTGGATGTAAGGGTTACCGTTGTAAAGTCACCTTTATCTTCCGTGGTAGCCGTTGCCCCCCATGCACTGGTAAATTTACTGGATTTCGGTAAATCAAAACTTAAAGTATAACCTGCCGGAAATGCCACAGATTCATTATTTGTAAGTTTTATTGTGTATGTGTAGTTTGGATGATCGTATTTTCCACCAAAATCCACACTGAACTTTAATGTATCATTAGTATAATCCACATCTGATGATACCTTTGATGCCCCCTTTGCCTTAAACTGGTCATGGAACATGGATGTAAGAGTATCACCTATTACATATTTCTGCTGCTGTTCGTCATAATCATAATCTCCGTGCATAACCCATATGAGAACACCGCCTAAATTGTTGTTGTTTACATAATTTATTCTTTCCTGTACTGATTCTGTGTCTTCAAATGTAAGGAATGTGTTATTTTGTGCATTCCAGATATGAGGAACCTTTCCTACGTCGTCCCAGTAACGCTTATAGTTTGAATTGGATTTCATAAGATTCATTACATGCCAGAGGGGATTAGCACCTGCTGCCACTTCTTTTCCACTTTCATCTAAATCGCACCATAAGTTAAGATTATCAACGCTGTTAGTAAGAGGTGTACCTGACGAACCGTGTAATCCGTTGGTTCCTCCGGAAACATTTGTCCAACCTCTTGTATAATAAGGAACTCCCATTAAAATCTTTTCAGACTGAACTTTTCCTCTGTAAAACCGGTAAGCCCAGTCAAATCCCAATGTTTTAACGTCCACCTGGGCTGTTTCCGTATCTGCCGGATCAGCGTAAAGATTTGCCTGATTTTCTACATAATTGTTCCATCCACCATGGAAGTCATAGGACATAACTGATACAAAATCCAAGTAATCTAAAAAGGCTGAATTTGTCTGCCCTCCAAGAACCCATGATGATGCTGCTACCGCAGATGTAAGCCAATAATATGTTCCGTCTTCCTTTGATGCCTTAGCTAAATCTTCACTAAGTATTTTTATAAACTGGGCGTATCTGTCTGCAATTCCCGATCTTATAGATTCAGTAAAGTCCGTATAATTTCCTGACTGTGGGGTTTCTGACGGGAACTCAAAGTCAATATCAATGCCGTCAAAACCGTACTTTCTAATAAATGAAACTGCCGAAGCACTGAATTTTCTCATGGACGCTTCATTTTGTGTGGCATACCAAAGACCTTCTGATGCTCCCCAGCCACCTGTTGAAATAAGAACGGTTACATCAGGATGCATTTTCTTTAATGTGTGCATTATGTTAAATTGTCCGTAGTATCCAAGGGAGTCATCCATCTTAATTACCTGTCCGTCATGTTTAAAGGTTGTGCCTTCAAACTTACTTTCAATGTCATGTTCCGGATCTCCTACCTCCAGCTCACATGTATCTTTATTAACAATACCAAAAGCATACTGAATATGAGTAAGCTTATCCCACTGTAAATCTGCTATATTGAAATATTCATGTGCCTGGGATGTAATTGCGTAGCTTGGAAAATAACCCACAACCTTTTTGTTGTAATAATTAGACGGAAGTGTAACTCCATTTACGTTTGTTCCAATTTGTGGGTCTAATGTGACTGTTGCTTTTCCCGGTTTAAGACTTCCTAAATCACCTGTATCTCCCCCTGATGTTGACCCGGAAACCAGCTCCCAAGGACCTCCGTTTGAAGGTGTGTCCCCCTTAGTCCACCATTTACATTTGTAAATTGCTCCGTTGTATTCCACTTCATCTCCCCCTGTGTAAATTGTTTCGCTGTTCCATGCAGCCGCTCCATAAACCACGCTAGACTGCATACTGCTAAATCCACCTGTAAATGACAGCACAGTCACTGCCATTACAAGGGCCATAAATTTAGCAAGCATTCTCTTTGCTTTCCTTGTCATTATGACTTTTCCCTCCTTTAAAATTTGCCTTTTCGTCCATTCTAGCAAGGGTTTTAGCCATATGTCAAACCTATTTAAAAAGTAGCCAATTATGTTAAATATTACCAATTATATACAATTTTTTGTTCTAAAATTTTATGAAAACCCGAGTTCCAACACCTATTTGAGAATCAATTTCTATCTTATGATTCAGCCGGTCAAGAATCTGTTTTGTAAGATACAAACCAAGACCTGTAGCCTTTTTGTCCTTTCTTCCGTTGTAACCTGTATATCCCCTGTCAAAAATTCTTGGCAAATCCTCTTTTGCAATGCCAATGCCTGAGTCCTTAATTAAAAGTTCATCATTATCAAAGGATATACATATTTCCCCTTTTGAAGTATACTTAAGGGCATTTGATATAAGCTGTTTAAGGACAAATACCATCCACTTTTCATCTGTTACAACCTTCCTGCTTTCATCCACCTGTATTTTCACTGAAATTCCTTTAGAAATAAAGATTCTGGCAAAGTATTTCACTGCCTGATTAACCATATCTTTTACACTATAATCTGCCAGAACATAGTCACTTCCGCCGCCTTCAAGTCGCAGATATTGAAGCATCATATCCTGATATTGTTCAATTTCAAACAACCGGTTAAGAATTTCAATCCGGATTTCTTCATCAGTGTCGTTAGCTAATAACTGCAATGCGGTAATGGGAGTTTTTATCTGATGTGACCACAATGTAACATATTCCATTGTTTCTTTTTTTGAATTTAGAATATTATTTATTTCTTCGTTTTTTTCATTAGTCAGTAATTTAAGAAGCTCTGTGTACATTTTCTCAATCTGATTTGAGGTTTTAGGCAAATTATCCAATGTTACATCAATACTATTTTCTACCATGGTAAGACTTCGACACTTTTTATAATAACAAACAAAATCAACCACAAGACAAATAACCAAAGCCATGCACCCTAATACTGTGGGATACCATACATACTTAAACTCTATTCCGCATAAAGCAAACACGCCGGAAAATATGGCAATCCAGAATAAAATAGCAATAAATATTAACTTTCTGTCCTTTAAATATTTTATCAACATACCATGTAACCTAACCCTTTTTTCGTCTTTACAAAATCATCTAATCCTATATCCTTTAGTTTTTTTCTGATTCTGTTTATATTCACTGTTAATGTATTATCATCTATAAAATTTTCACTGTCCCACAAATGCATCATAATGGTGTCACGACTTACAACGCTTCCTGAATTTTCCATAAGAAGCGCCAATATTTGAAATTCATTTTTTGAAAGTTCAGTTTTTTCTCCGTTATAAAGACAGGTGCCGTCCATAAGATTAAGTATTACCACATTGTTTTCTATGGTATTAAGCTGACCTGCATAAGAGTAGCTTCTTCTGATAAGAGCCGATATTTTGGCAGTAAGTACCGTAAGGTCAAAGGGTTTTGATATGAAATCGTCTCCGCCCATATTCATTGCCATAACTATATTCATACTGTCATCGGCAGAAGATATAAAAATAATGGGAATTTTGAACATTTTCCGTATTTCCCCGCACCAGTAAAATCCATTAAAATATGGCAGGGTTATATCTAACAAAATTAAATCCGGCTGGAAATCAGATACTTCCTTTAATACATTTCCAAAATCTTTTGCTATATAAACATTGTATGCCCATTTTTCCAAATGACTTTTTATTTTTTCCGCTATGGTATTATCATCTTCCACTATCATTATATTGTATTTATTTTCTGTCATATATCTGCTCTCCGCTAAAATCAAACCTACTAATATACCCCCGGCAAAACTATATTCCACCGGGGGTATTTCCTAATCAAGTTTACTTGTACAATGTGGGCATCTGTCTGCGTCAATGTGTATTTCCGACTTACAATGTGGACAGATTTTCGTAGTTGCTTCCTGTGGCACCTCATTATGAGTTCTTAACTTGTTCATTGCCTTAACAAGCAAAAATACCACAAATGCCATAATTATGAAATTCAAAAGTCCTGTAATAAATGTTCCATAATTAAGAGTGGCTGCCCCTGCTTTCTGTGCCTGTGCCAACGTATCATATTCTTTTCCGTCAAGGGATAAAAACAGATTGCTGAAATCAATTTTTCCCGTAAAGATACTGATAACAGGCATTATTATGTTGTCAACTAAAGACGTCACTAATGAATTAAAAGCTCCACCGATGATTACACCTACAGCAAGGTCAATCATGTTGCCTTTTAACGCAAACTCTTTAAACTCTTTTAACATAGATTATCTCCTTGTCATTTGTATTTTTTCTACTGTTTATATTATCACAGTTATTTCAAATATATAACCCCCAATTCCGTAAAAGAATCAGGGGTTATATATTTGTTTTTATTTTACCGGAACTATTGTATTTCCCCAGTCATAATCTACTGTTTTGTATTCCGGCGATACTTTCTTTAAAATGTTATTGTACAGATAATCATGTGCTGCTGCATTTGTGGAACATGCTTTCTGATACAAATAATCTGCTACATTATACACAGAATAATCATGTACATCACCATAAACATATTCCCCGGTTTTTTCAGGGCATTTTCTGTCATCTCACACTCTATAAAATCAATAATATAATATTCTGCTTCATTACCTGAGTCTTTTTGAAGTCTTATTTTTTCTCCTTTGTTAAGGGTTTCATTAAAAAATATCCGGCTTTTGTAATGTAAATTCAACATAATCCCCATTATTTTTTAATTTCACACCCTGTCTGCCACTTGCCTCTGACTGAATATCAGTACGGTAAGTCCGACTTTTCGCTAAAACTTCTGCATTAGTTGAAGCTTCCCCTGCATTTCCATAAACGTAGGCATTAACTTCTGACCACTCAGAGGTTGCCAGAAAATAAACCGTTGTGGATTCTGCTCCTTTAGCCGTGCTTATGTTTTCCGTACATATTATTGACATAAACATGCAAACCGACATAATACATGCCATTATCTTTTTTATCATCATATATACCAATCCCACCATAATTTTTATATGGCAAAAAAAATTAAAAAGGTTGAAAGAATGATTTGCTTTTTCCCTTCCTTTTCATATTTCTTTCAACCTTTATTAAATCGTCTATATTGATATCTTTAGTTTATCATTTTTAAGTTTGCACTTATACTCTCCGTTTTTTATAAAACTCCCATTTTTTTATTTTTTTAACTTTACTGTTTTGACTTTACTCCATTTTCCCGGATAAAGCTTTTTATTAACAACCTTTATTGCTCTTGCCTTTATGTAATACTTCTTATTCTTCTTTAATCCTCTAATCACCTTCTTTACGGACTTTATCACAACTTTCTTAGTTGTCTTCTTTGTAAATCTCTTTGAGGTTGAAACTTTAATCTCGTATTTTGACGCTCCTTTTATTTTCTTTAATTTAAGACTTATCTTTTTGTTGTTTTTACTTCTTAAGGCTCTTACCACCTTTGTCTTGCCGGGCTTTGTTACTTTATATGATGTATTTTTAGTTGTAGTCACTGTCTGCTGATTTTTTGTAGTAACTTCCGTAATATTTTCTTTAGTTTCCTCCTGCTGTTTTTTAGTAGTAACTTCCGTAATATTTTCTTTAGTTTCCTCCTGCTGTTTTTTAGTAGTTTCAGTAGGTTTCACTGTTGGTGCCACAGTTGGCTTCTCCGTAGTTGTCTGACTGTTTACATAGTCAGGATCAGGTATTGTTGCTGTTGTAACAAAAGATACATTTTCAACTTTTACCTTAAGGGAACTTCCTGCATCAATAACATCCCCGTCATTGGCAATTCCCATACCAAACTTAAGACTTACTGTCCCATCAAAATCCTTAGGAATATTAACATCTGTTTCATAATAATATGGTTCATTTGCTTTTAAGGTAATGTAGCCTCCTGCTAAAGCATCCTCTGCATCATCTGCCACCTTTACAAATATTCTTTTATCTTTATCCGAGGTAATTGTACACTTATATTTATATGTATTTCCCGGATAATATTTAAGATTCATTAATTTTCCCTGTATTCCCCATATGCTGTCCTTATCACCGGTTCTTCCCACTGATGTGGCATTAATTGTAAATCCATCAGCTATTGTTCCGTTAGATGTAAGGGTTCCTGATGCGCCTGTCCATCCACTTCCAAAAAAATCTGACCATGAGCCGGTATATTTTGCTACAGAATCTTCCGTAACTGTAACATATGGGCCATCGTATTCCGTGGTAGGTGCCTCTTCCTTTTGCCATACCTTTACCCAATCCACATACATCACTGCTGTTTTGTAATCCTCAGGTGGTGTCTGCTTTCCTGTATACAGTGTACCTGTTCCACCAATAGCAAGGTTTAAAAGAAAATACTGATACTGCTGAAAACAATAGCTGTTACTACTGTTGAATTTTTCAGTATGATAGCTTACCCCATCCACAGTCCATTCAATACGTTTTTCGTCCCAGATAATACCGTAAGTATGCCAGTTAGTAATACCATTATTTACATTGTCACTAAAATAGTAATCCCCTCCCTGATATCTGTGGTCATAGTTTCCGCCAAATCCGTTGGGATTCCAGTGAATACATCCCCCAACATAATTTCTGTCATTGGCATGTTCCATAATGTCAAGTTCCCCATTATCAGGCCATTTACCTTTTTCACCCATCATCCAAAATGCCGGCCATACTCCTGACTGGTTCCCATTTTCCACCTTTATTCTTGCTTCCATCTTTCCATATTTAAAATTCTTTTTTCCCCTTGAAATAATACGTCCTGATGTGTATTTAAAATTCTTATAATTTTCCTTCTTTGCAGTTATCTTCAAATAACCATCTGACACGGAAATATTCTCCGGTCTGTCTGTGTAATATTCCGCTTCTCCATTTCCCCATCCCCAGTTTCCGTTTCCTATTTCATATGTCCATGTATTTGTATCAAGACTTGTTCCGTTAAATTCATCACTCCATACTTCTTTCCAGTCTCCTACCGCAGCCTTGACTTCTGATTGGTCATTATTATAGAAAGTAATTCCTGACAATAGCAGACTTGTAGCTAATATATAAGCTGTAATCTTTTTTGTTATCCTCATAATTTTCGTTCCTTTCGTACATTAGTAAGTGGCAATATTTGCCTTTAACATTTGCATAATTTATATACTTTAATATAAACAAATAAAATCGTTTTTATCAAGTTATTTGTACAAATTTCATAAAATTTATTTGTATTTTCTTTTTTATTCCAATAATTCTAATAAAAAAATCCTTTTTTTACTTTCATTATTTCCAATAGCATTTTTTAGATATAATTAGTATATACAAATTGTTTTTCTTTTAGTGTATACTAGCTTGTGACGTATAAGCAGTTTATACTTTAAATATTATTAAGTTAATTGAAAGGATTAGAAGAATGAATTACGAAAGTCTGGGGGGTAAAATTAAAGAACTAAGAATCAGCATGGATTTAACACAGGCTCAGGTAGCTGAGGCTTTAAATGTGACTCCCGGTTACATTAGCAATGTTGAAAACAACAGAACAGCAATGTCACTTAGAATACTTATTTACTATGCCAAGTTAATGAACATTACTCTTGATTCACTGGTTGGTCGTGTAGAACCTGAATACGAAAATACCGCTCTTGACAACGAACTTATAGGACTTATTAAACATATGAGCGATGAAAACAAACTTAAACTTATTAACACTATAAAGATTTGGAAGTAATATTAACAGTTACTACTTACTGTTTTATGGTACTAAAAAGCTGTAGCATATGGAGTTATTATCCGCACACTACAGCTTTTTTAATTACCGTGTTTATTCAAATTTCTATTTCCACGGTTTTACAACTATGTCATTCCAATTGTAGTCTACTTCTTTATAATTAGAATTTACAACTTTCAATATCTTGTCATACAAATAACTGTGACCTGAGAAAGTATTCATCTTTCTTCCCTGATACAATGTATCTGCAATAGAGTAAATTGTGTATGTCTTTACATCACTATACACATATTTACCATTCTTAAGCTGTGCATAAGCTCTTACCATCATTTTATCACTGAAGTATTTTTCTGTATTTACAAACTGCATTGTCATTGTATAGCTCTGTCCACCTTCAAAGGTACTGTATGAAATCGGACATTTACCTGCTTCTGTTGACTGATATGACTTAACTGAACTATTGCTACTGTTTACTACCATATCTGCTGCTGTTGCGTAATCTGACAAACCATATACCAAACCTGAGCTTACAACTTCGTCATTAGGGTCTGCCACTGAATATACTACTCTGTGACCTTCTACAGTTGTACTAATCTGATATCCGTTAATTTCAATTGTAAAATCATCTTCCGGAGCCTGTGTTGGTGCTTCCGTTGGTTTCTCAGTAGGTGCCTCTGTCGGCTTTTCCGTAACAGGTACTGTTGTTTCTTCTGCCTTTTTGCTTACTGTTAAATCAGCTACATTACATGCTCCACTGTCTGCAACTATTGACAACTTATAGGTTCCCTTAGCAGGAAGTGTAATATCAGCTGTGTGATTTACAAATGTTGTCCATGAGCTGCTTGCTGTAATAGGAACTGTTGCCACTACTGTATCATTTAACTTAACAATAATGTTCTTTGCATTATACTGTGCATCCCCTGCTGCTAACGGAAGATTAATAGTATATGTTCCCTTCTGTGCTGCCTTAATATAGTAATTTAAGTATGAATTATTAACAAGATTTCCGGCATACTTAACATTTCCTTCTGTGTTAATTGTAATTCCTGATGTTTTATCACCATAGGAATCAATGCTGATGGTTCCCGGAATATCTGTAACTGTTGCTGTTGTTCCGCCTTTTCCAACTACTGCCGTGGCTGAATTATAAATAGCATTCATAAGGCTTAAGTTTGAGTTAGTTGTATCCTGACTGATTTCCCAAATCATAATACCGCCGGCATTTTCTGCTGCGAATTTTGCCTTCTGGGACATTGTATTAATACCGTTATAATAAACTGTTGTTCCATTAATAACAGCTGAATCATTGTATGCATTAGCTGAGTTGGCATTAACTATATCTGCATATGAGGCCCAGTTAGGTCTCTCATAGAAAGGTACACCAAGAACTACCTTTGATGCATCCATTCCCCTTGTTCCATGCCAGTAATTGTATGAATTTACAATAAGGCTGTATGGTGAATGTCCTGAGCCTGCATCTCCATCGTATGCCATAACGTTTATCCAGTCTACCATCTGAAGAACTTCATCGGTCTGGTATGTGCCACCTGTAGCCTGAACTGCTGATGTAAGAACTTTACCTCTTGATGTAAGTCCTGTTCTTAAATATCTCATAAATGATGTAAACAGACTTGCTGAACTTGCTGTAGGATATTCCCAGTCAATATCAACACCGTCAAATCCGTACTGGTCAACAATTGCAAGAATTGCATTAGCAAGAGACTGACGTTTTGCATCTGTATTTGTTGCATTTTCAAATACCCTTGCACACTCTCTTCCGTCTGAATATGACCATCCGCCTACTGCCACATTTACCTTAACATCATTAGCATGAGCTACAGATATAAGGCTGTTAATAACACTGGCAGAACCGGATACTGAATCAATGGTTCCATTATCATTTGGCAACGCAAATGAATAGTTTACGTGGGTAAGTTTATCCCACTGTACTTTTGATGTAAAATCACCATACCAGTTAGGATAATAAGCTACTGCCTTAAAGTTCTTACCATATTTTCCACTTGTAGTAGGAATATCTACGCTTGCCTCTTCCTCTGTTGGTGTCTCTGTAGGCTTCTGTGTCGGTGCCTGTGTAGGTGCTTCTGTTGAAGGCTGTGTAGTTTCCTGCTGTCCACCATTTACCTTAGGAAGGGCTGCTGAATTTTTTGCTTCAAATGTCAGCTTTTCCCATGTTCCCACAGATGTACCTATAGCATGTAATATTCCTGCATTTGTATCATTAATATCTGCCTGAACATAATAATTATTTACATATGTTCTAAGGGAATATGTTCCATCATTGTTTTGTTCTACATAGAATTTTTCCCATGTTCCAATGTTGTTGCTTCTTGGAAGAATAGGATTTTCAGTATCTGTATCATCAAACACGGCACATAAATATTTATTATTTGCCCTTGACTGGAATGATACTGTTCCGTCTGAGTTATATACTACTCTGAACTGCTCCCACTCTCCCGCAGATGTTCTGTCTGATATAAGTGCTGTCGTACCGTAATTTTCAGCACATACATATTTTCCGTTAATATTTGTCTTAATTGAAAAATAACTGTCATCTGTAAGAGCTGTATCTGCCATAACTACTGTTCCAGGCAATGCAACCTTCATTACATTGTATACTAAACCGTTAGAGCCTTTATCACCTGTTCCTAAGGATGCTGCTCCCCACTTGGTTCTGATGGTTGCTTCTGAGTCATTCCAAATATCTACCTTATCTGTAGTCTTTTCTTTGTAAATGCCCCATGAACCTGAATTGGTGGTTTTGTATGACCAGGATGTATAATGCCATCCTTCTTTATTAAACTTGTCAAGTTCGTATGTCCATCCATCCTGTAAATCAAAACATGTAAACTCACCTATATATGTAGGTACCCCGTAGTTTGCATTATTTACGCTGTTTACAAGATTATCAACTGCATTTTTCTGTCCTGATAAATCACTTTGATAATCCCATGGATAATGATGGTATTCGTACATTACGTTAGTCCATCCATATGTACTTGGATTTGGGAGATTTGATGTTCCCCAACATGATTCCATAATAATTATATGATCCGGGTCAACGGAGCGTATTGCATTGTACATCTGATTGTAAAATGCCCAATGCTTTGAATTAGTTGTGCCTGCTTTTTCACCAGGCTCATTTAATGTGTCGTATGCAGCAACAGCCGGATTGCCTGCATATCTTGCAGCTACTACCTTCCAAAGTTCCAATGTCTGATTTTTCAATGTGTCATTTGAGAAAAATGTAACATCAGATACATTATCAATCACTTCCCCTGAGTGATCCTGTCCGTTCTGTGAACCAAAAGCACCATGTAAATCAAGTATTACATAAATGCCTCTCTTTGATGCCTGCTCTACAAACCAGTCAAGTCTGCTAAAGGCATTGTCTTTAAGTACCCAGGAATTTCCGCTTTGTCTGTAGAGATTCATATAAGTAAATGGTACTCTTATAACGCTCATTCCAAGGTTTTTACAATTATCAAAATCTGCTTCTGTCCAATAGTTTGACTCGTATAAATCCAACAGATTATACATTGTACTTTCTCCGAATCTGTTCTTTAACGTAGCCATTGTAGTTTTGTAATCCCCTGCGTTAGTTGCATTCATCCAGCTTTCCTGAACGAAAACTCCTCCTGCGTTAGTTCCCCTTAAATAAACGTTACTTCCTTTGCCGTAATTATTTTTGATGTAAGTACCGTTACATTTAAGAAAATCATTCTTTGTAAAACCTGTATCGGCAGCCTTAACTTCCTTTACAGTATTTCCTACAAATGAAATACCGCAAATAAGTCCAAGACTTAGGCACACAGCCATTGTCATTGCCAATACTCTCCTCCCCATCTTCTTAAAATATGTCATGTTTCCCTCCATTTTTTTATTTACATGAAATAAAATTTGTATACTAAAATTATATAGACTATCCTATTAAATTTCCATAAGATAAAAATGTTTTTACGTCTTCTCCGTCATTTTCGTAAATTTAGTTTTCTTTTCACATTTTAATTTGTCTACTTTGTACAAAAAAGTTGTATTTATTTGTTTTCATCAACCAATCAAATACAAAAAGAGGACAAAAACATACAAAAATGTTTTTGTCCCGTAATAATAATTAACAAACTATCTGTCTGACATTAATTTTTTTATTGCTCTTTTCAGTCCATCAACGGACAGAGGGTACATATCCACTATTTCTTTTATCATATTTTCCGACTTCATCCAGTACATTTTCGACAAATCTCCGTGAAAGGACGGATTAAGCCATACACAGTGAGGATATTTCTTTTTAAACAGCTGCATCCACTCATGACCTGACAATCCGTTATTAGGCCCGCTGTAGTTGCCGTTTTTGTCTAAATATTCCTCCTCAGCCATTCCTGCATCTCCTACTATTATGACTTTGTATTCCTTGTCATAATTTTTAAATGCCCAGGTTGTATCTATCCAGTCTCCTGAAACACACTCAGGAGTTTTGTACAACTTTGCATAAATGCAGTTATGGAAATAAAAGGTTTTAACATCCTTAAAATGATTAGCCTTGTGAACTGCCTGAAAAAGCTCATTGCACATTTCGCTGTAAGGATACATGGAACCACCGCTGTCAAAAAGCAGCATCAGCTTAACAGTATTCTTCCTTGGCTGCTCAAACTCCAACTTTAAATATCCACCTCTGTTACAGGTAGAATCAATGGTGCCATCTATATCCAGCTCTGTCTTTGGCAAATCAAGCTTACGTGAATACTGCCTAAGTTCCCTAAGTGCCACCTGAAACTGCCTCATGGTAAGTTTCTTGTCACGTCTGAAATCCTTGTAACGGCGTTCACCCATAACGGCAAATGCCGTTTTCATTCCTGCCTTGTCTCCTAGCTGAATACCTCCGGAATTTCTTCCGTTCTTTCCGAAAAAAGAACCACCGCCGGTACCAATCCAATACTTTCCTCCGTTATGTTCCGTATGCTGTTCTGCCAGTCTTTCACGAAACATTCTGTGAACCTCTTTAGCTTCCTTTTTGGTTCTTGTATCCTGAAACAATTCCGGATTAGTCATTTTAGCCTCTAAGTCACTGCCATTATGAAGCCACTGGTTAATTTTATCCATATTAATTTTGTCTTCTTTTATATTTTTAAAATATTCCAGAAAAGCAGCATCTAACTTGTCATAATCCCCTTCGTTTTTAACAAAAATAGTTCTACAAAGATAATAAAAATCCGTAAAACTGGAATTGGCCAGCCCCTTATCAAGGGCTTCCATCAGGGTAAGCCATTCCGTGGTTGATATATCAAGGCCATTACTTTTCATTGTATAGAAAAAAGAAGTAAACATAAATTCTCCTTTAAATGCTTAGTCTTTTAACAGTTTCTAAATCCTCATCTTTTTTTACAAGCACACCTAAAAACGGAAGTTTTTTGTCTATATCCTCAGGATTTACACCGCCGATTGCAAGGGCTCTTAACCAGTCAATAAATTCAGATGTACTAGGTTTCTTCCTTATATCCCTGATATCCCTTATACGATAAAATGTGTCCAATGCCTGCTGAAGAAGATTTTCTTCAAGGTTTTCAAAATGGGCATCAACTATCTGTTTCATGAGCTTTTTATCAGGAAAACTAATGTAATGGAATATACAACGTCTTAAAAATGCGTCAGGTAGTTCCTTTTCTGCATTTGAAGTAATAATAACTATAGGTCTTATTTTTGCCTTTACGGTTTCCTTTGTTTCGTTAATGTAAAATTCCATTTTATCTAATTCCCAAAGCAAATCGTTAGGAAATTCCAAATCAGCCTTGTCTATTTCGTCAATAAGCAAAACCACCTGCCTGTCTTTCTTAAATGCCTCTCCTAATTTTCCAAGCTTAATGTATCTTCCTATATCATCTACACCTTCTACCCCAAACTGACTGTCGTACAATCTCTGGATGGTATCATAAATATAAAGACCATCCTGTGCCTTGGTTGTAGATTTAATATTCCATATAAGAAGCTCTTTGTCCAAAGATTTTGCCACGGCTTCTGCTAACATGGTTTTACCTGTTCCCGGCTCTCCTTTTATGAGAAGAGGTTTCTGAAGCTGCATTGCCACTTCAACAGATGCCATCAAATCATCTGATGCCACATAAGTATCTGTTCCCGTAAATTTTGTTTCTTTTGACATATTATTTTCCTTTCAGTTTTTAATGTGGTTTACATAATTTTAACATTCACATTGTTATTAATTTTTACTAAATTCCATAAATTCAAGCCCCTCATTTCTGTCTAAAGCCATTTTTATTGACCACTCATTAGTAAACAAAATAAGAGGATTGCCCTTCATGTCTTTTACTTTCTTTGTATCACTAGGACACTTTAAACTGTTAAGGTCAGTGCTTTGATCCTTAACCCATCGAATATAATTATAAGGAAGTGAATCCAATCTTACGTCACAGCCGTACTCATTTTCCATTCTGTATTTCAGCACGTCAAACTGAAGAACACCTACAACTCCTACAATTATTTCTGACATTTCCAAATTGTAGTCCTGGAAAATCTGAATTGCACCTTCCTGGGCTATCTGGGTTACACCCTTCATAAACTGCTTACGTTTCATGGAATCTAATGCCACTAATCTGCAAAAATGCTCCGGTGCAAATGTAGGGATGCCTTCATATGCGAACTTTCTTCCCGGTGAACAAATGGTATCTCCAATGGAGAAAATTCCCGGGTCGAAAACACCCATAACATCACCTGCATAGGCTTCATCTATTACTTTTCTGTCCTGGGCCATAATTTGCTGCGGACGGGATAATCTCATTTTTTTGCCACTTTGCACATGATATACATCCTTTGTGGCATCAAACTTTCCTGAACACACTCTCATAAAGGCAATTCTGTCATGATGTGCCTTGTTCATATTTGCCTGAATTTTGAAAACAAATCCTGAAAAAGGTTCTTCCACCGGGTCAATTAATCCTTCATTTGACATTCTAGGCAATGGAGATTCCGTCATTTTGAGAAAATGCTCTAAGAATGTTTCCACACCGAAAGTTGTAAGGGCTGAACCGAAAAATACCGGTGACAATTCTCCCTTATCTACAAGTTCCTGATCAAAAGGTTCGCTGGCTCCGTCAAGAAGCTCCGTATCCTCCATTAACTGGTCATACAAATCATCCCCTATTTCCGCCTTTAATGCCTCATCCTCTACGCTGTATGTAGTTTCTGCGGCACTTTTTGAGCCACCAACTGAAACTGCCTGAAACATTGACACATTCTTGGTGTTTCTGTCGTAAACTCCCTTAAATCTCTTACCTGAACCAATAGGCCAGTTAATAGGGCATGTTTTAATTCCCAACACATTTTCAATTTCTTCTAATAATTCATAAGGGTCTCTTGCCTCTAAATCCATTTTATTTATAAATGTAAAAATAGGAATGTGGCGCATTACACATACTTTAAAAAGCTTGATGGTCTGTGCCTCAACACCCTTTGACGCATCAATTACCATTACTGCTGAATCTGCTGCCATTAATGTACGATATGTGTCTTCTGAGAAATCCTGATGTCCCGGTGTGTCTAATATGTTAATGCAGTATCCCTCATAATCAAATTGAAGGGCTGATGATGTTACAGAGATACCTCTTTCCTTTTCTATATCCATCCAGTCTGAAACCGCATACTTTGAATTTGCCTTTCCCTTAACGGAACCTGCTGTATTTATGGCTCCTCCGTATAAAAGAAATTTCTCTGTAAGAGTTGTTTTTCCTGCATCCGGATGGGATATTATGGCAAAGGTTCTTCTGTTTTCTATCTGTTGCTTTATGTTTATATCCATTGTTAATCTCCATTCTTAGATTAATTTTTCCCTAATTAGGTGCCCTTTTCTGAATTCCGCTGTTTTTATGGAAAAAGCACCTCTAAAAGTATAACGTATATTTTATTTTCTGCCAACACTTATGTTAATATTTATGGTACTATAAAATAAACAGATATTTCTATAATTAAAAACAATGAAAGGGATTATTATATGAAAAAATATTTAATTCAGGTACCTATATTTGTAGGATTATGTATCCTTGTTCTTTTTGCTTTTAACCATTTAAAACATGAGCCTGTAACTGAGGTTGACCAGAAAGCTGACAATAGAATAACTGAAAAAGTGACCACTACTAATACTACTGTTTCTGAAACTACATCTTTAGAAGAAACCACATCCTCTGACACAACTATTACCCTTAGCTTTATTGGGGACTGTCTTTGTGCCACAGATGAAAATGCTTATTACGAAAATACTTTTAACGATGTGGCTGACGTAAAACCTGCTTCTTATTTTTTTGAAAAAGTAAGCTCTTATTTTCTTTCAGACGATTTCACCATTGGAGACTGCGAAAACGTGTTTTCTGACTCAAAGAATTTAAAGGTTAGCGACAAAGGTCAATATGCCGACCCGAAAGTTGAAGCTTATTGGTTTAAAAGTAAGGCAAAAAATGCCAATATTTTAAGGGAAGGTGGAATTGATTTTGTTTCTATTTCCAATAATCACATAAATGACTATGGTGCAAAGGGACATGAGGATACCCGCAATGCCCTTGATGCAGCCAACGTTAAATGGGGTGAGGAAGGGAAAATTGTCTACTACCAAAAAGATGGTTTTAAACTCGGAATAATATGTGCCAGCATGTATGGAACTTATGCTATTCCTTCCATTAAAGAGGCAGTGGATAAAGCATCTAAAAAAAGTGATTACCAGATTTTGTATTTTCATGGTGGAACAGAAGCCATCCATAAACCGGAGCAATGGAAAATCGATGCCTGCCGTAAACTTATGGATTATGGTGTTGATTTGATTATGGGAGACCATCCTCATGTACTTCAGCCTATGGAGAAATATAACAACAAAACTATTATTTATTCCCTTGGGAACTTTATTTTTGGTGGCAACCGCCACCCTGAAAACCGCACAATAATATATCAGCATACTTTGACTGTCAGAGACGGAAAGCTGACTAATGAAGCCGGTAAAATAATTCCATGCTACGTGTATACCGGAGATACCAACAATTGGCAGCCTGATATAATAAAGAATAAAACCGAAAAAAGAAAAGTTTTGCAGTTTATGAGTGGCAAAAGGGAGCTACCTTATTAGCCCGGTTTTTCCCCCGGCAATAAAAATCCCAATATTAAAGCGAGAATCAAAAATAAAAATATAGCCATACATATTCTGTAGCATATTTCACGCCTTTTACTTCTAAAAGTTTTTCTTGGCAATCTGCTTGCTATATCTGCAATATTGGTTAAATATATATACGGTATAATTACCGTTGCCTCAGCCACAATAGTTACCAGGATACTTCTAGGTATGTTCATACTCTTGTAGTCTAAAGCTACTGTAGCATAAATATATATTAACCAGACATACACAATGGTAGAAATAATCATTGGTACAATTTTTCTGCGCCTAAATCCTGGAATGGTATCCAGCAGATATTTAAACGTAATAGGTGGCAATTCCTTTTGAGGTGTATTTTTTGTTGAATTTTTCCCGGTCTTTTGACCTTTTTCCGGTTTCTTTAATAATTTCTTTTCAGGTTTGGATGAAGTTTCCGTTTTTTTTAATAAATCCACCTCAGGTTTGGATAAGGTTTCCGTTTTCTTTGGCGAAGTATCCAAAGTCTTTGGCATAATTTTGTCAGATTCATTGTGGCTTTCATCCATTTCCGCTACCTTAGATAATTCCACCATCAACTCATTTCAACTGATGAATTATTAAAAATACTAAAAAATTATAACAATATCGAAGAATTTATTGAAGATAACACTGAGGATATAAAAAATACCACCTTTGTACAATACATAACGGAATGTCTGAATAATTGCAATCTGACCAAAGCACAGGTCATAGAAAAATCCAATATTCAAAAAAATTACGCCTATCAGATTTTTAGTGGTTCCAAAAAACCTTCAAGAAATAAGGTTCTTGCCCTTTCCATTTCAATGGGATTAGATACCGATGCCACAAACCGACTTTTAAAATTGTCTGACCACAGCATTTTATATCCCCGTATTAAGCGTGACAGCATAATCCATTTTTCCTTAGAACAGCATTACAATTTAATTGATACCAACATTCTTTTACATGACATGGAGGAGAAAATTATCGAATAATTGCTAAATTATGCTGCCGGCATAACATTTCTTCCATACTGTAGGCTAAAATTTCCATATGTTTTAAAGAGTGAACTAATAATAAGGGAAAGGATAAAGCAAACACATTTTTCACTCTAAGTGTTTGTGTCTTTCACAGCAGACTTTATGCATTAGAAAGACTAGGTATAAGTTATGGAAGAAAAAAAGAAAAAATCAAAGTTGAAATGGATTATTATTGTGATTGTGGCAATTGCAATAATTGCAGCAGTTGCCGGTGGTGGCTCTGATGACAGCGTTCATCAGGTTAAAACTGATTCTAAAGATTCAAAGGTTACTAATGATAATTCCAAAAAAGAGGAGAAAGAAACTGAAGCCAAAACCAGTTTCAAGGTAGGTGAAACTGCTGAATACAAAGATGTTCAGGTAACTCTTGAAAAAGTAATTATTTCAAAGGGCGATGAAATTATCCAGCCTGATGAGGGCAAAGAATTTGCTATTTGCATTTTTAAAATCCAAAACAATTCCGACAGCTCTATCACCATGAGTTCTATTGCTTCTTTTGAAGCATATTATGATGATACTTCAATGAATGAAGATATTATGGGTCTTCAGGCTCCTGAAGCAAAGAAATATAATCAGCTAGACGGTGACATTGCTGCCGGCAAAAAAATGGAAGGTGTCATTGCATACCAGGTTCCAACTGACTGGAAGGAAATAGAAATAAATGTTTCACCAAGTTTCTGGTCTTCAAAGGATATCCAGTTTATTGCTACTAATAAATAGGATATGGCAAATAAATAATGTTAAAAAAACAACATCTGCCCCGGGGTGGATGTTGTTTTTGATTGTCTAACCTAATCTGCCTTTATTATCCTGAACAGCCTTTCGGCTGCCCTTTTTAAGTAAACCTGTGCATTTTTCATAGCATCTGATATGTCAATTACATCACATACACATGCCTGCATGCCGGTAACCCCCATGTCATATAGTTCTTCCAAATCACCGCTGAGACTACCTGACAGCACATACAGCGGTGTTTTATTTTCCTTGCATCTTTTGGCAATTCCTGATACAACCTTTCCACCGGCTGACTGTTCATCAGTTCTTCCTTCTCCGGTAATTACCATATCTGCATCCTTAATCAAATTGTCAAAATCATTTAAGTCCAGTAAAACCTGTATTCCTGACTCCATTTTTGAATTGGTAAAGGCGTACAATGCAGCTCCCATTCCACCGGCTGCTCCCATTCCCGGAAGACTGGAAATATCTCTGCCTAAAAATTTACTTAAAACTTTGCTATAATTAAGCATTCCCCTTTCAAGCCTGTTTGCAATTTCATCATCAGCACCCTTTTGCGGGCCAAAAACATAGGTTGCACCCTTTTCTCCCGTAAGAGGATTTGTTACATCACACATAACAGTAAACTTAGCCTTTTTAAGTTCAGGCATAACCGACTTATCATCAATCGCCACAACCTTCTCCAAATCCCCACCGGTTCCTTTTAGTTCGTTGCCATTTTGGTCTAAAAACCTATATCCTAACATAGTCATGGCTCCCATTCCACCGTCATTTGTGGCACTTCCACCTATTCCTATGTATATGTTCACTGCTCAATTTTTCAGTGCATCAGCAATTAACTGCCCCGTTCCCTTTGATGTAGCATTTAAAGGATTCCTCAGCTTTGATGGTACCAAAGTAAGACCTGAAGCCTCAGCCATTTCTATAACTGCAACATCCTTTTTCATAATATATGATGCTGTAATAACATTGCCTAAAGGGTCAGAAACTTTAACCTCTACCTTCCGGTAATCTTTGTCTGTTTCTAAAACCGCTGCCAGAGTTCCTTCCCCTCCATCGGCCATTTGTACTTTCTTAATATCACATTTTCCAAACACCTTTTGTGCCTGCTGTGCAACTATATTATTAACCTGTGTGGAACTAAGACTCCCCTTGTAGGAATCTGATGCCAAAACAATCTTCATAGGTTACTCCCTTTAACAAACTAATCTTTTTATGCTGATAACTGCTGCTGGTTTGCTTCCATTGTCATTATGTTATTGTTTATTGATATACATAATGGATATGATGTATCACCTGTTTTATATATATCAACTTTATCATGACTAACCCTTATTTCAAGCCTACAACCTTTGTACATTACCACAAACTCCATTTTTTTCCATTCCTTTGGAAGATGAGGGGTTATGTACAATGCACTATCATCAGCGGATACCCCTGCAAATCCCTGTATAAGGCAATTATAAATGCCTCCCATGGCTGCTGCATGTAGTCCGTCTGTGGAATCATATGGATTATCTACTAAATCCACCTCAAGTGCTTTTTTGAAGAAATTTTCTGCCATGTCCAACTCTCCAATATTAGCGCATGCCTGAGCGTGCGCACAGTAACTTAGGGATGAATCATGCAAAGTTCTTTTTTCATAGAACAAAACATTTTTCTTCACAATATCCGGGCTGTATAATTGTGGGAATAAATTCAACAGCATTACCACATCTGCCTGTTTTATTGCCTGCGTATCCACTACCTGATCCCTTGTGTAATCCAGTAACACCGACTGCTTTACCTGGGAATTTTTATATTTGTCAATATCAGGCAGCTCCTTCTTTGACAAAAATGTATCATCCTGAGGAATAATTCCATCTTTATTAACCTGAGGAATATATATATTTCGTACAAACTCTTCTAAACCTAAAATATTATCCTCATATTTTGTTTTATCACTTAACTTTTTATAATAGTTATTATCATTTTCTTTTAATTTCTTTAATTCTATTAACGTCTGTCCCACACAATACTTAGCCATATAGTTAGTAAATGTATTATTATCAATATGTTCATCGTATTCATCAGGACCTATTATATCCAATATTTCTAAACGGCCATTTTTTTCTACACTTCTGCTCTCCCAGAATTTAGATATTTCAATTAACATTTCATATCCATATTTGTGCATAAATTCTTCGTCTTTAGTCATATGGTAATAGTTTATTATGGCATAGGCAATATCGGCACTAACATGATGCTCCTTCCTGCCTGACCATACCGGATTAGCTTTTCCTGTTTCTATGTTAAGTGCTGCAAACAAAGGAGTTTCTTCCTTTCCTTCAAAGGCACTTTCCCATGGATACATCGCTCCTTTATAGCCGTATTCTTTTGCCTTTTTAAATGCTCCTGAAAGACCATTATATCTGTATATAAGTAATCTTTTTGCCATTTCAGGATTGGTATAGCAGAAAAACGGCAACATATATATTTCAGAATCCCAAAATACATGCCCCTTATATCCTTCACCTGAAAGACCTTTTGCTGCAATACTCACTCTATCCGTATCTTTTGGTATCATTCCAAACAACTGTAACTGTGAGTACTTTATTGCCGCCTCGTCCTCTACTGATATGCCATCTATTTTTATTTCTGCATTTTTCCAAAACTTATAGACTTCCTGTAAATGCTCATCAAAAAGCTTTGCAAATCCTTTTTTTCTGTTTTCAATTATTCTGCTTATTTTATCTGTTTTTGTAATATCCGGTTCTTCCACATTGGTAAATACCATTGCATATTTTGTTAGTGTAACCGGTTTATTTTTTACTAATTTTATTTTTCTTTTTTCGTATATGCTTCTTCTTTCAAGACCGTAATTTTTAGCGTCATCTGTTCCTTCATAATCTAGTGCCATCATTATATCAATTTCTGAATCATCTGTATTCCCAATATACTCCATAACAGTATTATTGTGTACCCTGCACTCAGTTCTTCTAATATGTGCCACACCGCTGTTTGTCATCTGTCCGTTTATGCCTACCTTTACAGCCATATCTAAATCATTTCCATCAGCTAATGTTATTACCAACTGTTGGCAAAACAGATGTAAATCACTGTAAGAAACAAATCGTCTTGATTTTATATTTATTATATTATTTTCTAAGAGAAAATCACACTGAAAAACCAGCTCTCCCGTTTCCACATTAAACTTTCTGTTGTAATTTTCTATTTTACAGGTATCTAAGCTTATGACCTTTCCCTTTGTGGTAATATAAACCTCTGACAAATTAGGACAATTAATCAACTCAACAACTTCATCCTTTGTTGCCTTTGAAAAAAAACCTCTCACAAACATTCCCTTACATTCCGCAATTGTGGGAAAATCCTGTGTTCCTCTTATTCCCATGTACCCATTTTCTGTTGTAAATACGGATTCCGATTTTTTTGTATATTTCTGCCTATATTTATTTTCTTCTATCCACAATCCGGTGGAATCTCTCTTCGTATCATAATAGTACATATTTTTCACCTGTGCCTTTCTATAGAAAAACAGGCTCCTTCTTCTCTGCCGACTTATATAATGCTTCAATTATCATCTGAATGTATGCACCTTCCCCGGCTTTCACTAAAACTTCTTCTTTACCTTCTATTGCATCAATGAAGTTTTCTAAAGCTTTGTTGTGCAAATCTCCATCACTAATGTAAGGATAATTTACAGCCTGATAATTTCTATTGGATCCACTATAAATTTCCAGTGGAAATAAGGATGCACCTAACTCATCTCCATAAACCTTCACAGCCCTCACATCCTTTTCTTTCATATTAAGAGCAAATGTAGTTTCTATTCCTATACCGGTTCCGTCTTCAAATACAATGTTTCCAAAAAGTCCGTCTTCAACAGTGTATTTTTCCGGATTCCACGAACCCATAAGTCCGTTACTTTGTTTGGTTCCTATTAAATTTGAGCTTATTGCCGATACATAGGAAACCTTTTTATAGTCAAGAAGATATAATGCTATGTCTAACATATGGGCACCTATATCTATAAGGGGTCCTCCCCCCTGCATATCTTTACTTATGAAATTACCCCAGCCTGGAACTCCTGCCTTTCTAAGCCACTGTACTTTAGTATAGTATATTTGTCCCATTTTACCATTTTCTATTAAATCCTTTAAAATAGCCACATTTGTTCCATGTCTGAAATGAAAATCATATGTCAGTATTAGTCCTTTAGATTTAGCTTTATCAGCCATCTCCTTAGCCTGACTATAAGAAATTGCAGGTGGCTTTTCGCACATTACGTGACATCCTCTGTCTAATGCATCCATTACAATTGGATAATGAAATTTGTTTGGTACGCAAACACTTACTGCATCAGGATTACATTTTTCCAATAATTCTAAGTGAGAACTACAACTAAAGGGAATGTCAAAATCCTTTGCCACTTTACCTGCCACATTTTCATATGTATCGCTTACTCCCACAATTTCCACATTTTCCATGGATTTAAATGCCGGAATGTGTGTTGTCTGTGCAATTTGTCCTGCACCTATTATAGCCACCTTTATCTTTCTCATATATTTACCTCGCAAATCTGTTATACGTGGGAGATTTTATCTCCCACATAAAATTTCCTTATTATTTAAGGCATTCCTTAACAAAAGCACTTGACTCCTTACATACTTCCACAGGGTCGCCTCTTAATCTTCCTTCAAAAATAATTGGTCCATCGTAACCTATTTCTTTTAATGTATCAAAATGCTTTTTGAAATCTATTGAACCTGAACCCGGCTGATATCTCTGATTGTCAGCTATATGAACATGTCCAATATAATCCTTTGACTCTCTAAGCGCCTGAGATATATTATCCTCCTCACGGTTCATATGATAAAAATCACAGGTTGTCTTAACATTTGTGAATTTTCCATTATCAATAATTTCTCTTGCCTGACTTTGAAGGTTAAGCATATGATCCTGATACTGATTAAGCGGCTCTAAATAAATGTATACGCCATACTGTCTTGCCACGGGATCTAATTCCTTTAATGAATCCATTATTGCCTTAATATCACCTTCATGACTTCTTGGTGGTACATGTGGCGGCAATCTGAAAGTAAACATTCCCCATGCTGCCGGAATAACAACTCCTGTTCCACCAACTTCTGCTATACATCTTAATATTTCCTTTAAATCGGTAACTCCATTAAGCCTTCTTTCTTCTATGAAATCACCAATCCATCCTCTATATCCATTACATGCTGTTGTAACGGGAACTTTTGTCTTCTCAACTGCATCCTTTATTTCCGCAGTTTTTTCAACTAATTCCTTACCATCCACCTCATAGCAGTCATATCCTAATTCTTTAATATAATTAAGTCTGTCCACAAAATTTCTCGGAAAGAAATCTCTATCCTGTGTTCCATATAACATTTTAAGCACCTAACCTTTCATTATTATTTGTCAAAAGTAACACCCATTTTGATACTTAATTCAGGATCCTGATCAACATATTTCATAAATCCTTCTGCTGATTCTTCAAATGGTACTATAGGATCAATAATATCCTCGCAATTCAAATAACCGCTCATAAGCATGTTCCATACAACGTCTTCAATACGTTTTCTTGTCCATCTCGGATATTCCGGAAGAGGTTCTGAGCATGCTCTTGAGAAAACAATTTTTCCCTGATTGAAATGACCTTCCTGTCCAAGCCATAAGCCCGCCGGGAATGGTTTTGCAAAGGCAACATATGCTATTGTTCCATTGTATGCAAGTCCTTTAATAGATGCCTGAAGAGCATGTACATTTCCTGATGTCTCAATAATTGCATCAGCACCCATCTTATCTGTAAGTCTCTTTATTTCCAAACCCGCATCACAGGCTGTGCTGTCTAATACATAATCTGCTCCAAGCTTTAATGCTACATTTCTTCTCTTTTCAATAGGATCAACACCAATAACAACTGCTGCTCCTAATTTTACACACATCTGAAGTGCAATCATGCCAATTGCTCCAAGACCAACTACAACAACGTTATCTCCCGGTCTTACATTAGCATCTCTTACACCTGCTAAAGCAAACTGTGCCGGATCATAACATATGGCATTTTTTGCTGATGCATCCTTGCTCATTTTTCTAAGCTTATAATTGTCAACTGCGTTCACTATCTGTGTTTCCTTTATTGGTCCGTATGAACAAACTCTGTCACCTACCGCATATTCCGTAACGTCTGCTCCTATTTCAGTGATAGTTCCCACAAACATATTTCCTAATGGTAAATCACCAAATTCAATTCCTCTTGGTTCATCTGCTGCTCTTTCCTTAAAGACTCTCCATTCTTCGTCAAATTTTCCGTCTTTAAATGGAGTTACATCTCTGAAATCTGCCAATTCAGTACCGTGCTTTGGTGCTGCAAATTCAACCTTAACCTTTGCTTCATTTGCCTTAATAGGTCTGTCTTCATAATCCTTTAATTCTGCTACTCTAGGTGCAGTTGCAACTAACTTCTTCATTTTAATACCTTCTCTCCTTTATTTAACCTTTAACTCCGCCTGCTGTTCTTCCACTCTTTATTAATGTCTGGCTTATACCATACATAATAACGATAGGTAATGAGGACATAATTGATGCTGCCATCATTCTTCCCCAAATATAATCAGGTGTGTTAAACAGTGAATTCAATCCTATTGTAATTGTCATTTTATCCGGTGAATCTAAGAAGATTGATGCGAATAAAACGTCGTTCCATGCAATCATAAATGCATAAACGAAAACTGAAATTAATCCTGAAATTGAAAGCGGAACCACGATTCTGAATATTACTCCAAATCTTGATAATCCATCCACTCTTCCTGCTTCCTCAAGTTCATCAGGAATTGTTTCAAAAAAGCTTCTTGTCATATAAATTGCAGTTGGAAGTGTCTGTATTATCATACAAATAATTACCGCTTCATGACTGTTTCTCAATCCAATTGACGAAAGCAATTTATATAAAGGAACTATAAGTAATATTCCCGAAAACATATATACAAAGAAAAATACTTCGGTTATTACTGATTTTCCTTTAAATTTCAATTTAGCTAATGCATATCCTCCAAGTATTCCTAAGAATACAACTATTGCTGAGGTAGTAAGAGAAATATACATACTGTTCTTAAAATGTTTTAAAAATGGGAATATTCCCGGATTAAAAATATCTTCCATATGTTTAAAGGTAAATGACTTTGGTATAATTGTCGGTGGAAAACCTATTGTTTCTGCCGTGGACTTAAAAGCCACACTTACCATCATAATAAATGGAAATAATATTATTAAAAGTATGATAATTAAAGCAGTGTAAAATAATATATTGTTCCTGACTTTTCTTTTAGTCCTCGTCATTTTTGAACACCACCTTTCTTATCAGCATAACCATTGCAAAAATAAATACAAACAGTACAAGGGAAATAGCTGCTGCCTTTCCGAAATTATGTGTTGAGAATGCCATATCATACAGATATACACCTAAAACATCTACCTGACTTGTAAGTAACTTAACTTCTGCGTAAATGTAGAACGCCCAAATCATTCTAAGGCTTACAACTGTTACCATTGTAGGCTTTATTGCCGGATATGTTACCGCTTTGAATTTCTGCCATTTTGAAGCACCATCTATATCTGCTGCTTCATACAAACTTTTGTCTATAGAAGTCATTATTGCCACAAATGACATATACGCATATGGGAAGAATCTCCAAACATTAAACAAGGCTACTAATACAAATGCACTCACCGGGCTGTCAAACCACAATGGTGCTTTATCTACCACATGTAATATATCAACCAGAAAATAGTTTATTATTCCATATATATTGTTAAACATATATCTCCAGCAGAAAATCAAACATACCGAGGGTACTACATATGACAGAATAACTAAAGCATTTACCAGTTTTTTGCCAACAAATTCTCTGTTTAAAAAGCATGCCATGGCTAATCCTAAAATGGTACTTAATACAACTACAACAAATGTAAATGCTATGGTAATAAGTACACTTGAATAAAACTCCTTATCTGCAAGTACCTCTTTAAAATTATCAAGTCCCACAAAAACGGATTCAAGTTTTGGATTAAGTGGTACTTTCTGTACGCTTATCATTATGTTGTAAATCATCGGATATCCGATTAATGCAACCAGTAAAATAATACTTGGAGCTAACAATGTATATGCAAAAGCGTTCTGACTTTTTCTTATTTTCTTTAACATATAAGACTCCTTCTTTTAAAAGAGGGCCTTTTATTCAGCCCTCTTTTCTAAACTAAACTATTTTGCAAGTTTTTCTGCCTCAGACTGAGCATTCTTAAGTTCTTTTGAGATATCAGCTTTCTGTACTAAGATATTATTAAGTGCTTTGCTTAATACACCTGAGTTTGTGATATCGCCCATAGCCATAAAGTTCTTGCCGTTTACACTTCCGAATAACTGAAGATTATCAAAAGCTGTTCCAACATTATCAAGAAGGTGTGCGTATGGCTTAATTAATTCATTATCTGCATATGCCGGATCATCTGCAACTGCTGATAATACAGGCTGAACTCCGCCAGGTGCCATCTCTAACCATGCTTCATTGTTTTCTTTTTCCATTAAGAAGCTTACAAACTTCTTAGCTGCTTCTGTTTCTGCGTCACTGATAGTATTTGAAATTGATAAAACTTCAATACAACCATATGCTGCTGATGTAGTCTTTGTAGGTACTGCTAACTGAACATCCTCAAGGAATCCTGCATCTTTACATCCTCCAAGAATATACGTTGAATACATACACATTGGTGTATTCTTTCCAACGAAAGCATCCTTAACATCTGCAACCTCTGTTGAACCGGGCATTGAATACTGTGATAATTCCTTGTAGAACTCAGCTGCTTCTTTCATCTTATCTGTGTCAATTGTTATATTTCCGTTTTCATCAAAAGCATTTGCTCCATTTGATAATGCGAACTGTGAGAATACCTGCTCTGTAAATGCTGAATCAGATGTTGGAAGAGCTATACCATACTGTTTCTTTGATGGATTATAAAATGCCTTAGCTATTTTAATTACATCATCCCAGTTCTGTGGTAAATCAAATCCTTTTTCCTTTAACATTTTTGTATTACACCAAATACCCTGAACCCATCCTGATACAGGAACACCAACATAATCTTTTCCGTCTTCTGTCTTTATTACTTTAAGAGCTCCATCAAAATAAGCATCTTCTCCTACTGAAGCTATAACGTCATCTGCTGCCTGTGTGTTTATGAACTGATTCTTTACGCTTGTTTTTGCCTGATCCTGACTAAATTCAATAACAGCCGGAAGTTCTCCGTTACCACCTAATGTAGTAATCTTGCTATCGTAATCATCTTCTCCTACAGGCATCTGTTCAACCTTGATGTTTGGGTTTTCCTTTTCAAATTTCTTAATAACTTCTGAAAGAACATCCTGTCTTTCCTGTTCTACCTGCATGTGCATAAACTGGATTTTTACTGTTTCATCCTTTGCACTGCTTTCCTTCTTTTCACTGCTGCTTCCGCAACCTGCAAACAATGTTGCAACCATAGCTAATGATAATGCTGTTGCTAATACCTTTCTCTTCATCATAATAATCCTCCTTTGTTTTAATTATCTTCCAGTATCCACATACTCTGTAAAGGTTTAAGGGTTATGGTTCCATTAACCTTTTCTGCGCTTAAAAGGTCTGTTCCCTTAAATTCAAGAGCTGTTACGATTTCCTCTGAAGATACATTAATTACTGCTAATATTTTCTTCCCACCGTCCATATATCTTTCCAGTGCGAAAATATGTGAGTCCACATTTAAAATTCTCTGATGTGCCTTCGGCGAAAACTGTTCGTGCACTTTTCTAATATTCAGTCTTCTTATCATTTCATTAAAAATAGTGGCTCTGTTTGTATTACATAAAAGCTGTTCTTCTAATTTTTCCAAATCCAGTTTCTGTCTGTTTATTCTTCTTGGAATATTAGAAGTTTCCCTTCCATAGTAATCATTCCTTGAACCCAGCAAACTATGAATGTATATGCCGGGCAGTCCCTGCATTGACATAAGTATTGTTTCTGCTGCCATAAACCTGCCAATTCTTACTTCATCACTGTCTTCCGGTGATGCCAACGCATCCTGATAATTAATGTTTAGCTCATAGGGACTTTTAGTTCCGTCCCCATTGTCTTTATAAGATACAACCCCACCATTAGTTAAAGTTGCATCAATTAAAACCTGTCTCTCTTCATCATTTAATATTCCCTCTACCGGTCTTACACCTATTCCGTCATGAGAACTTAAGAAATTAAAGAATGTTGTATTCTCTCCCGGTTCCTCAAGACCTTTTGCCCACCGGGTAAGTTTTGTGGCATCTCCTGTAATAAGTGAATACATTGTAAGAGGTGGAAGCGGAAACTGATAAACTAAATGTGCCTCGTCCCCGTTTCCGAAATAACTTATATTTTGCTCATGTGGTATGTTTGTCTCTGTTATGAAATACACACCCGGTGCATATTCCTCTAAAATTCTTCTATACGACTTCACTACCATATGAGTTTCTTCTAAGTTAAGACATGTTGTTCCCGGTTCTTTCCAAAGAAATGCTATGGCATCCAATCTTATGAATTTTGCCCCATTCTTTGCATAAAACATTAAAACGTCCAATATCTCACTGTAAACATCTATACATTTATAATTTAAATCTATCTGGTCTTCACTAAAGGTTGTCCATATGTACCTGCTACCTCTGTTAGTTTCAAACTTTGTAAGTAGCGGTAAAGCCCTAGGTCTGGTTACCTTTGAATAATCGACATCCGGATCACATTCAATGAAATAATTCCTATAAGGATCCTCTCCTGTCAAATACTTCTTAAACCAATCACTTTTAGCTGATATATGGTTTATAACCCCATCAAACATTAACTTATAATCATCAGAAAGACTGTTTACATCCTCCCAATTTCCAAGGGAGGGATTTATTTCCTTATAATCTACTACCGAAAATCCATCATCTGATGTGTATGGATACATAGGCAATATATGTATTGATGAAATTGCATCCTTCACATGTTTTTTCATAAACTTATGAAGTGTCTTAATCCCTGCCTCATTTTTATCTGTAATTGAATCTCCGTATGTAATAAGCATGGAATCTGTTTCGTCTAACCATGTTTTCTTTGTATCCAGATATCCGTATTTATTTAAAACCCTGTCTATGCGGTCATACAGATTTTCAATAGTTTTCCCATCTTTGTATATTATTTTGTAATATTCATATAAATCTTTTCTTAATAAATCATTCATTTTGTACTTCCTAAATCAGGTAGATTCCCTTTCAATAACAGATGGTAAAAATACCGATGTTTTTCTGTTTCCAAGGTCCTCTCCATCTATTAATTTTGTGAGAAGTTCAACACATTCCCTTGCCATGGATTCAAAATCCTGGTCAACTGTGGATATTCTCGGATGAAGGTAATTTCCCATAGGGATATTATCTAC